>NZ_JBLRWX010000018.1:0-42211 GCF_047921035.1 Natronococcus sp. | reverse complement strand
CCGACCTCTCCGAGGACGACGAGGGGAAAGCCGTCGTCGACGGGCGCGGCGAGCGGATCGGAATCGTCACCGGCGTCGAGGGCGGGGTCGCGTACGTCGATCCCGAGCCGGGGCTGACCGATCGGCTCAAGGCGAAACTGGGCTGGCTCGAGCGCGACGACGACGACCGCCCGCTCGAGCGAGGCCAGCTCGACGAGATCACCGACGACGAACTGGTCGTTCGCCACGGGCTCGAGGACGAGTAGTCGAGGCGATAGTCGACACGACAAAAAATCGACAGCGAACCGACTCAGCAGGCGGTTACTCGAGATCGAAGCGGTCGAGCTGCATGACCTTGCTCCAGGCCTCGACGAAGTCCTGTACGAACTTCTCCTCGCTGTCCTCGGAGGCGTAGACGTCCGCGACGGCTCGAAGTCGGGCGTTCGAACCGAAGACGAGGTCCGCGCGGGACGCCGTCCACTCGACCTCGCCCGTCTCGCGGTCGCGCAGGTCGAACACCTGGTCGATCTGGTCGGCGTCGGAGTCCGCGGTCGCCTCCCAGCCCATGATGTCCTGGGAGCTGTCGGAGGCTTCCCACTCGTAGTCCATGTCGAGCAGGTTCACGAAGAAGTCGTTGGTCAGCGTCTCCGGCCGGTCGGTGAGGACCCCGAGGTCGGAGTCCTGGTAGGTGGCGCCCAGCGCGCGCAGGCCGCCGACGAGCACCGTCATTTCGGGCGCCGTCAGGTTCAGCAGGTCAGCCCTGTCGACCAGCAGCTCCTCCTGGGACCGGTCGGCTTCGTCGCTGTAGTAGTTGCGGAACCCGTCAGCGTCGGGTTTGAGCGCCCCGAAGGAGTCGACGTCGGTCTGTTCCTGGGAGGCGTCGGTTCGGCCGGGTTCGAACGGCACTTCGACGTCGTAGCCGGCGTCGGCCGCCGCCTGCTCGACGGCCGCGTTGCCGCCCAGCACGATCAGGTCGGCGAGCGAGACCCGCACGTCGTCGGATCGCGAGCCGTTGAACTCTTCCTGGATCTCCTCGTAGGTCGAGAGCACCGTCTCGAGCTGGTCGGGCTCGTTGACCTCCCAGCTTCGCTGGGGCTCGAGGCGGATGCGGGCGCCGTTCGCGCCGCCACGCTTGTCGCCGTAGCGGTACGTCGAGGCCGACGCCCAGGCGGTCTTGGCCAGCTGGGAGACCGACAGCTCCGAGTCGAGGAGCGCCGCTTTGAGCTCGTCGGCCTCGTCCTCGCCGATCAGCTCGTAGTCGGCGTCGGGGATCGGGTCCTGCCACATCAGCTCCTCCTCCGGAACCTCCGGACCGACGTAGCGCTCTTTCGGACCCATGTCGCGGTGGATCAGCTTGAACCAGGCACGCGAGAACGCGTCCTGGAACTCGTCGGGGTTCTCCTGGAAGCGCTCGATGATCTCCCGGTAGTCGGGGTCGCGCTTGAGCGCGACGTCGGTCGTCAGCATCATCACGTCTTCCTTCTCCGCGGAATCCTCGGCGCCCGGCGCGGCCTCGTCGAGTTCGCCGTTCTGCGTGGTCCACTGCCAGGCGCCGCCGGGACCTCGCTCGGGCCACCAGTTGTACTCGAGCAGGTTGTCGATGTAGCTCGTGTCCCACTGGGTCGGCGTGGTGTTCCACGGGCCCTCGATGCCGCTGGTGATCGTGTCGGCGCCCTTGCCGGAGCCGTGGCTGCTCTCCCAGCCAAGTCCCTGCTGGTCGATGGGGGCCGCCTCGGGCTCGGGCCCCATGTGCTCGTCGGGATCGTCGGCGCCGTGGACCTTCCCGAAGGTGTGTCCGCCGGCGATGAGCGCGGCCGTCTCCTCGTCGTCCATCGCCATCTGACCGAACGACTCCCGGATCCGTTCCGCCGATTTCTCCGGGTCCGGCTCGCTGTCGGGACCCTCGGGGTTCACGTAGATCAGGCCCATCACGGTGGCGGCGAGGTTACCCTGAAGCTCGTCGTTCTCGTCGAAGCGCTCGGAGGCTTCCCACTCGTCCTCGGGGCCCCAGTCGACGGCCTCGTCGGGTCGGTACTCGTCCTCGCGTCCGGCGCCGAAGCCGTACGTCTCGAATCCCATCGACTCGAGGGCGACGTTCCCGGCCAGGACGATCAGGTCGCCCCACGAGAGTTTCTGCCCGTACTTCTGCTTGACCGGCCAGAGCAGCCGACGGGCCTTGTCGAGGTTCGCGTTGTCGGGCCAGCTGTTGAGCGGCGCGAAGCGCTGTCGGCCGCCCGAGGCGCCACCGCGACCGTCTTTGATCCGGTACGTGCCGGCGCTGTGCCAGGCCATTCGGATGAACAGCGGCCCGTAGTGGCCGTAGTCGGCCGGCCACCACTCCTGGGAGTCGGTCATGACGGCCTCGATGTCCGCCTTCAGTTCCTCGTAGTCGAGTTCCTCGAACGCCTCGGCGTAGTCGAACTCCTCGTCCATCGGACCGACCTCGCAGGCGTTCTGGTCGAGGAGTTCCACGTTCAACCGGTTCGGCCACCACTCCTGGTTAGACCTTGTCATCGTTGTGCGGTTGTGGCTTTCGCGTATTAAGATTACCTAATCCGATAAGGAACTCTTCGCTCCCACCCAATCGATCTTTCGTATTTACGAACTTTTCTCACCCGCGAACCACCGTGTGTCCGTTCCGCGACACGAGCACTTACTACTGCTGTGGACGTTCGACGAACACGGTGGAGTCGGATTCTCGAGGTGGTGACAGATACCTGTCAGCGTCGACTCGCGATCGGACTCGGCGACGGGCGTTTCGACCCGCAAAAAAGTCCCGGGTCAGACGGAAGCCGCCGGTCTCCGCGCCGGGGCGGCCGGCTCTTTCGACCCGTCCGCTCTCGAGTCGTTTACTCCTCCTCTTCGGGTCTGTCCTGTGCGTCGCGGTCGATCCGCCGGCTGACGTCGACCTGGTAGTTCTCGAGGATGTCCCGGCCGAGCAGGACGGGGTAGTCCATGTGGCTTCGGTCCTCGACGCTCGCGGTGACGGTATGCTGGTTGCCGCCGACCCCGACGACGACGTCGACGACGGGGCGGCTCTTGGAGGTCTTGCTGCTGCCGGATTTGACCCGCGTGATCGACTTGATCGGGCCGGCGCCGATGTCGGCCGCGAGCGAGGTGTCGATGCTCGTTCGGGTCGCGCCGGTGTCGGACTTCGCGAGGACCGTCTTCGAGCCGCTGGTCCCCGACAGGACGACCTCCTCGGTGTAGCCGATCACGGCCGACTCCCCGCCGAACGTCGACGCCTCGGGCGGCTTGGCGGAGGGCTGCGAATCGTCGAGCACCGCCGAGAGCTCCCTGACCCGGTCGTCGTCGACCTCGCCGCCGGCGCGTTCGATCGCGAGTTTGGCGATGTAGGGGGCGGGGCTGACCTGGGTCGCCTCGTACAGCCCCTTGAAGCCGGCCGTCGGGTTCACCTCGAGGACGAACCAGCCTTCCTCGCCCTCGACGAGGTCGACCCCGGCGTAGTCGAGACCGATAGCGTCGCTGGCGCGTTTGGCCATGTCCCGGGCCTCCTCGGGAAGGTCGTCGGTCGCGTTCTCGACGGCGCCGCCGAGGGCGACGTTCGTGCGCCAGTCGTTGTCCGGGGCGTAGCGGTACATCGCGCCGATGATCTTGCCGTCGACGACGTACACGCGGACGTCGCGGTGGCGCGCGTCCTCGCGGTCGATGAGTTCCTGCAGGAACGCGTACCGGTTGCCGACCTTCGCGTTGATCGGGTCGTCGCGGCCGACCTTCCAGGTTCCGCCGCCGTGGGTACCGATCGCCGTCTTGTAGACGGCTTCCTCGCCGTACCGGGATCGGGCCTCGTTGAGCTTCTCGTTGCTCAGTGCGAGAGTTACGTCCGGAACCCGAACGTCGTTGGCCGCAAGCGCCGTGCCGGTCGACATCTTGTGGATCGCCGTCAGCACCGACTCGGGGCCGTTGAGCATCGGAACCAGTCCCGAGAGGGTGTTCGCCAGTCCGAGTTCCTCGCAGGGCTGTTCGGTGTTCGACAGCAGCATCCGGTTGGCGATCACGTCGACCGACGGCTCGAGCGTGGCGCTTCCGTCGGCGACGCTGATCGACGTGTTCTCCGTGCGGAGCCACTCGGTGTCGTGCCCTAACTCCTCGGTCGCGTTGAGTATCGCTTTGGTCTCCTTGCTGGTGTGCAGGCTCAACACGCCGACGGTGACGGGATCGGAAACGGCCATACAGTATAGAGACGAACGGTATTGATAAGCGTTCATGAGCGATGGCAAGCTACCGAACGACCGTTCAGCGGCTACGTGATGACCGACCGAACTTTCTGGACGTCGATCATCCCCGCCGTCACCGCGAGCACCCACCAGGTGGCCACGCCGAGTCCGATCGCGACGAACAGCATGACGAGGTTCGAAATCAGCGGCGTCACGAGCAACACGGCGACGGCCATCACGCCCGTGATCGCACAGATCCGACCGAGGGTCCGCACGAGGGTCTCGAGCCGCAGGGAGAGCTCGCTGTGGACGATGTAGAGGTTCACGGCGACGTAGACGGTGTGGGTCGCGACGGTCGCCGCGGCGGCACCGACGACGCCGAAGGTCGGGATGAGGACGAGGTTGAGTCCGAAGTTCGCGACCGACGTCCCGCCCTTCGCGATCGCGCGCGAGCGGGCCCGGCCGAGGTAATCCAGGCTGTCGCTGGTCAGGTTCGTGATCGCCTGCAGGATGACAAAGCCCGCGAGGATCTGCAGGACCGGGACCGCACCCGCGTAGTCGGCGCCGAACACCATCGTCACGAACGGGTCGGCGACGATGACGAGCCCGACCGTCGCGGGAACGTACAACAGGAGGACGTTCGTCAGCGACGTCTCGTAGATTTGGCGGGCGCTCTCGAGCTGGCCGGTCGCCTTCTGCTCGCCGAAGTTCGGCGAGATCGTGAACCCGAGCGACTCGGCCGGCGCGAGCAGGAAGTCGGCGATCTGCTTTCCCAGCTGGTAGAACGCGACAGCGGCGGGCGTCAGGAAGATCCCGACGAGGACGACGTCGATGCGCTTGTCGATCACGTTCGCGCTCCGGGTCGCGGTCAGCGGAACGCTGTACTCGGCGAGGCGACGGGCGAGTCCGGGCTCGTACTCCTCAGCGGGCTCGTACCGGGTGTAGTACTCGAGGTACAGGATCGTCAGTCCGACCGCGGCCGAGAGCGCGTAGCCGACGATGTAGCCGAACAGCGCGCCGAGCGCGCCCATCCCGAGCACGACGAACGCGACCGCGAAGAGCAGCCGGGCGGCGCCGCTGATCGCCTGGATCGCCGCGCTGTACCCCAGCCGGTTGAACCCCTGTAAGGCGATCTGGGAGCTGGTACTAAAGGAGAACGCGACGATGTACAGCGCTCCCGCGGCGAGGAAGGGGGCGGCACCGGGATCCCCGAGCGCGGCGGCAAGCCACTCGTGGCCGACCAGCAGGCCGGTCGTGACGACCGCGAGCAGCCCGAGCTTCAGCGCCAGCGTCGTCCGGATCAGATACGGGATCTGGCCCGGGTCGCGCTCGCTGTACTCCGAAAAGTATCTCGCGGCCGACTTGCCGAGGCCGAGGTCCGCGACCAGCTGGATCACCGCCAGCACGCCGATCGCCCAGTACAGCGCGCCGTACCCGTCGGGGTCGAGCAGAAAGCGCGCCAGTACGAGCATCAACAGCGCGCTCGAGATCATGTATATCGCCCGCGCAACCAGCGTCGCCTTGAATCCGCGAACGATGTGGTCCTGCCTGTTCATGCGTCGTGACGGTCGCGATCGCCGAACGCCGAGCTACGCCGTCGGGAGCGGAACCGCGACTCGCCGAATAGTCCAGCGAGGACGGGATTGTAATGCAGGGACAACTTCTGGAAGGGAGAGGCAACTGCGCGAACGGAATCGACGCCGACGGCCCGGAGTCGGCGCTGGGGCAGGTAGGGACGGCCTACTCGAGCGCGTCGCACTCTCGCGGCGTTCGGACGGATCGAAACCGAGCCGAACCGAGGGTCCGAAAGAATCGCGTCGGTTCGCTACAGGTACGAGGAGTCCCAGCGGGTCGGCTTGCGGCGGTTG
Source organism: Natronococcus sp. (assembly GCF_047921035.1). Lineage (NCBI taxonomy): Archaea > Methanobacteriati > Methanobacteriota > Halobacteria > Halobacteriales > Natrialbaceae > Natronococcus > Natronococcus sp. The sequence continues at coordinate 36,186 of NZ_JBLRWX010000018.1, read as the reverse complement.
CCACAGCCGTTACACTCGATGCGGCCCATCGTGTCCATCGCGTTGTCGATCGAATCGCAGTTGCCACAGAGCCAGCCGTAGCGCTCGGCCTGGTCCTCGGTCTCGAAGGCGCCGTAGAACGGCGCCTTCGAGCCGCGGTCCGCGTCCCCGTAGCTGACGTACACCGTCTTCCCGTCGACCTCGAGCTCGTCGACGGCGGTCCAGTCGTCGCCGCTCTCGATCTCGCTTTCGACGTAGATGTTCTCGGTGAACGTCTCCTCGCCGATCTCGACCTCGCGCTGGTCGGCCTGCTCGAAGCCGTGGTCCGCGTAGAACTGATTGCCGCCCTCGTTGTCCTCGAGGACGAAACACTGGACCTGGTCGGCGCCGTCCTCGAGGAGCTTCTCGCGGGTGCGAACGAGCAGCCGAACCCCGGTCCCGTCGCCGCGAGCCTCGGGGTCGATGTGGAGCCACAGCAGCTGCCCGTTGCTGTACTGCTGGCCGACCAATTCACTGTGGGAAAAACCGATAACCTCGCCGTCGCGCTCGATGACCAGGATCAGCGAGTGGTCATCGGCGATGTCGTCGGCGAACTCCTCGCCGTACCACTGATCGACGGCGCTGTCGATCGTCTCTTCTCCGAGAAAGTCCGTGTAGGTCGACGAGAGCGAGTCGTGGGCGATCGAACGGATCGTGTCGGCGTCGGCGTCGGTCGCTTCGCGAATCTCCATGCGCGTACCGTACAAGTCGGGCATACAAAATCTATGCCCTGAATTTCAACTGCCTTACGCTATCTCGGCGGGGACAGGACTCGCGGTCGGGTTCCGGAATCGGCGCCGGACGCCAAACAAAGATTCAGGAGGGTCCCGAACCAGTGGCAACCTATGAGCGGTAACGACGCGGCCGACGACTCGCTCGAGTCGTCCGACTCGCCGCCGATCGACGACGACGTATTCACGTACGACGGCGGCCGGGTCGATCCCGGCGAGTCGGCGAACATCCGGTACGGAATCAGCGAGACGTACCTCGGTGACCCCGTCCGGATCCCCGTCACGATCATCAACGGGGAGCAGTCGGGGCCGACGATATTCCTCTCGGCGGCCGCACACGGGGACGAACTCAACGGGATCGAGGTCGTCCGCGAGGTGGCCCACGACTGGGACCACTCCGACCTCCACGGCACGCTGGTCTGTCTTCCCGTAATGAACGTCCCCGGATTCCTGGCCCAGGAGCGGTACCTGCCGATCTACGATCGGGACCTCAACCGGTCGTTTCCCGGCCGCGAGGGATCGACCAGCGCCAGGCGGATGGCCCACCGCATCTTCACGAACTTCATCGAGCCCTGCGATCTGGGGATCGACTTTCACACGTCGACGCGCGGACGGACGAACATGCTCCACGCGCGAGCGAACATGGACGATCCCGGCGCCGCCCGCGTCGCCAGCGCGTTCAGCACCCACGTCATCATCGCGGGTCAGGGACCGTCGGGCACCCTGCGACGGGAGGCGACCGACGCCGGAATTCCGACCGTCACGATCGAGATGGGCGAGGCACACCGCTTCCAGCGGCGGCTGATCGACCGCGCGCTGACCGGCGTCGCCAGCGTGTTCGCGGAGTTCGGACTCCACCCGGGCGCCGCCGTCCACTGGCCGGGCTGGCGCACCGTCATCGACAGCGACGACGAGAAGACCTGGCTCCGGGCCGACGCCGGCGGAATCGTCGACATGAAACACGGCCGGGGCTCGCTCGTCGAGGAGGGGGACGTGATCTGTACCATCACGAACCCGTTCAAGGAGAAAGAGGACATCGTCACCGTCGAGGCCCCCTTCACGGGACTGATCGTTGGCGTCCTCGAGAACCCCGTCGTCTATCCGGGCAACCCCCTCTGTCACCTGGTCGGGCTCTCGCCGGACACCCGGACGGCCTTAGAGAACGACCGGACGGGGACCAGGACCGGCCCGCAGTCCCAGCTCCCGATGTGAGCCGTCGCTGACCGCGGTTCGGGGACCGGGATATGGAACCCGGTAAACCAGCCGATAAAGGTAACTTCTATACGCTCACGGTCAAACCGTCCAGACGAGCGTATGAGTCAGTCTTACAATCGCGGTCTCATCGAGGACTTCGGTCGCTGGAAGGAGTTCTCGGCCGGTATGTGGGCGTGGATCTTCCACAAGTTCACCGGGTGGATGCTGATCGGCTACCTGTTTACCCACATCGCCGTGCTGAGTACGGCCATCGGCGCCGCAAGCGGCGACCCCGCGCTGATCCCGCAGGGCGAGGACGTCTACACCCAGACCATCCAGGGTCTCGAGTCGCTGTTTATTATTCGCGTGCTCGAGGTCGGGCTGCTTGCCGTCGCTGTCTTCCACATCCTGAACGGGCTCCGGCTGCTGATGGTCGACCTCGGCGTCGGCCTCTCGGCACAGGACAAGAGCTTCTACGCCTCGCTGGTGCTGACCGGTATCATCACTATCGCGAGCGTGCCGACGTTCATGGACGGGGTGGCGATCTGATGGCGGAACAGTACTCCTCCTTTACGCGGGGCGGGACCGGCTGGTTACTCCAGCGTATCACCGCGGCGTTTCTGATCGTCGTGCTGGCGTTTCACTTCTTCCAGCTGCACTTCGTCAACCACGCTGCGGACGTAACATTTGCAGGGACGCAGGCCCGAATGGAGAACGTCGGGTACTTCCTGACGATGGTGTTGTTCCTGATCGCGGGGACGTTCCACGGCGTCAACGGCGTCTACAACGCCCTGGTCAACCAGGGGCTGGAAGGCACGCAAAAGAAGGTCGTGCTCGCCGTATTGTCGCTCGCCGGGATCGCACTCATCGCCCAGGGTATCTGGGTCGCAGTCGCCATGGCGGGGTGGACCTAACATGAGTACACAACAAGAACAACCGCAAGAACCCGAATCCCAGGAAGCACCGGAAGACCCCGAGATGCGGGGCGCCGAGTCGCCACAGCAGGAGCGACTCAAGGAGAAAGAGCAGGGACTCGCCCAGGAGGAAGCCGTCGACGAGTCCGACGTCGAGGGCGAGACGGTACACCTCAAGGTGTTCCGCTACGATCCCGAGGTCGAGGGCAAACAGGAGCCCCGCTTCGACGACTTCTACGTTCCCTTCGAGAAGGGGATGACCGTCCTCGACGCGGTGATGTACGCCCGCGACGAGTTCGACTCCTCGCTTACGTTCCGTCACTCCTGTCGGCAGGCCGTCTGTGGCTCCGACGCCTTCTTCGTCAACGGCCGCCAGCGCCTGGGCTGCAAGACCCAGATCTCGGAGCTCAAACAGCCGGTCCGGGTCGAGCCGCTGCCACACCAGGAGGTCGTCAAGGACCTGGTCGTCGACATGGACCACTTCTACGACCAGATGCACGCCGTCGAGCCGTACTTCCAGCAGGAGGAGTTGCCGGACGGCGAATTCGAGGAGCAGCGCCAGTCCCGCGAGAACCGCGAGAAGGTGAAGATGTCAACGCGGTGTATCTGGTGTGCGGCGTGTATGTCCTCGTGTAACATCGCGGCCGGCGACAACGAGTATCTCGGGCCGGCGGCGATCAACAAGGCCTACCGGTTCGCGATGGACGAACGCGAGGACGAGGAGATCAAGGAGCACCGCCTCCGCATCGTCGAACAGGAACACGGCGTCTGGCGCTGCCAGACCCAGTTCTCCTGTACCGAGGTGTGTCCGAAAGATATCCCCCTGACCGAGCACATTCAGGAGCTCAAACGGGAAGCGGTGAAGAAGAACCTGAAGTTCTGGTAAGATGTACGAACACGACGTTATCGTGGTCGGCGCCGGCGGCGCCGGCCTCCGGGCCGCAATCGCAGCGCACGAGGCGGGCGCCGACACGGCGATCGTCTCGAAACTCCACCCGGTCCGCAGCCACACCGGCGCGGCCGAGGGCGGGATCAACGCCGCCCTCCGCGAGGGCGACGACTGGGAGCTCCACGCCTACGACACGATGAAGGGGTCGGACTACCTGGCCGACGCCCCCGCCGCCGAGACGCTGGCCCAGGACGCCCCCGAGGAGACGATCCAGCTCGAGCACTGGGGGATGCCCTTCTCGCGCGAGGACGACGGTCGGGTCTCCCAGCGGCCGTTCGGCGGCCTCTCGTTCCCGCGGACGACCTACGCCGGCGCCGAAACCGGCCACCACCTGCTACACGTCATGTACGAGCAGGTCGTCAAACGCGGCATCCAGGTGTACGACGAGTGGTACGTGATGAACCTCGTCACCGACGACGCGGCAGACCCGAACGATCGGGAGTGTCACGGCGTCGTCGCCTACGACGTCCAGTCGGGCAACGTCGAGGGGTTCAAGGCGAACAACGGGGTCATCCTCGCGACCGGCGGTCCGGGTCAGGCGTTCGACCACACGACCAACGCCGTCTCCTGTACCGGCGACGGTCACGCGATGGCCTACCGCGCGGGCGCGCCGCTCGAGGACATGGAGTTCATCCAGTTCCATCCGACGTCGCTGCCCTCGACGGGCGTGCTCATCTCCGAGGGTGTTCGCGGCGAGGGCGGGATCCTCTACAACGCGAAGGGCGAACGGTTCATGTTCGAGTACGGGTACGCGAACAACTCCGGCGAACTCGCCTCCCGCGACGTCGTCGCCCGCGCCGAACTCACCGAGGTCAACGAGGGTCGGGGCGTCAACGACGAGTACGTCCACCTCGATATGCGCCACCTCGGCGAGGAGCGCATCCTCGACCGCCTCGAGAACATTCTGCACCTCGCGGAGGACTTCGAGGGCGTCGACGGGCTCGTCGAGCCGATGCCGGTCAAACCCGGCCAGCACTACGCGATGGGCGGGATCGACGTCGACGAGAACGGCCAGACCAACATCGACGGGCTCTACGCGGCCGGCGAGGCCGCCTGCGTCTCCGTCCACGGCGGCAACCGTCTGGGCGGGAACGCCCTCCCCGAGCTGATCGTCTTCGGCAAGCGCGCGGGTCGCCACGCCGCCGGCGACGACCTCGGCGCAGCCGAGATCAAGACCGGCTACGGCGACGACGTCGAGGACGAGACCGAGACGGAACTGCCCGTCCAGCCCGGCTCGGCCGGGCTCGACACCTCGGGTGGGGTCGCCGCCGACGGAAGCGGCGTCGCGACCGAGGCCGACGGGCTGCTCGAGCGCGCCGTCGAGGCCGAGCGGGCTCGCGTCGACCACCTGATGGATAAAGACGACGGCGTCCAGCACGCCCAGATCCGCGCGAAGCTCCAGAAGGCGATGACCGACTACGTCAACGTCTTCCGCACCGACGAGGGGATCCGAAAGGCGCTGCGGGTCATCCGGGAGTGTCGCGAGGAGTACCAGAACGTCTACGTCGACGACCCCTCGCGCACCTTCAACACCGACCTCCAGCAGACCTACGAGACGCGCAACCTGATCGACGTCGCCGAGACGATCGCGCTGGGTGCGCTCGTGCGAAACGAGTTCCGGGGCGCCCACTGGCGCCAGGAGAACCAGGAGCGCGACGACGAGAACTGGCTCAAGCACACGCTGATCTCGTGGGACGACGGCGAGCCGTCGATCTTCTACCGGCCCGTCATCCTCGAGGGCGAGAAGACCTACGAGCCGAAGGAACGTAGCTACTAACGGCTCGGGGTCACTTTTTTGGGCGTATCGCCGCGAGAGGCGATCGACGCGGCTCGGCGACGATCGACATCAACAGTGCTTTGGTCTCTGTCCCGTTTCGTTCGCGTAGATGGGACTCGAGCGATTCGTCCGAGTGAACGTCGTTCTCGTTCCGATACTCGTCGCCGGCGGCTACCTGCTGATCGATCACATCCCGTTGCTCGTCTGGTTCTTCGGCGTCGCCTACGTCACGTTCGCCGCCTTCATCTGTCTCCTGTGGGGGCTCTCGGTAGCGTCGCTGAAGATCCGGCCCTGACGCCCGGCGGACGCGACGAATCCACAGAGATAAGCCGCTTCGTCGGCTACCGGGAGAGGGTATGTTGCTGTCGGGAACCGTCGTCGCCGACGCCGACACCGTGATCGAGGACGGTGCCGTCGTCGTCGAGGACGACGTCATCGTCGCCGTCGGGAAGCGGTCGGACTGTCTCGAGGAGTACCCGGACCACGAGCGCAACTCGTATGACGTGCTCGCGCCGGGAACGGTCGGCGCCCACATCCACTCCGTCCAGAGTCTCGGTCGGGGCATCGCGGACGACACCGAGTTGCTCGACTGGCTCTTCGAGTACGTCCTGCCGATGGAGGCCGAGCTCTCGGCCGAGGAGATGCGCGCCGCGGCCGAACTGGGCTACCTCGAACTGATCGAGAGCGGGACGACGACCTGCGTCGACCACCTCTCGGTCGCCCACGCCGAGGAGGCGTTCGAGGCCGCCCGGGAGCTGGGGATCCGCGGTCGGCTGGGCAAGGTGCTGATGGACAAGGACGCGCCGGACGGACTGCTCGAGGACACCGACGACGCGCTCGCCGAGAGCGAACGGCTCATCGAGGAGTACCACGCCCCCGACGGACGGATCCGCTACGCCGTCACGCCGCGCTTCGCCGTGAGCTGTACGGAGGCGTGTCTCCGCGGAAGCCGGGAGCTCGCCGACGCCCACGACGGGGTACGGATCCACACCCACGCGAGCGAGAACCGCGGCGAGATCGAGACCGTCGAGAAGGAGACGGGAATGCGGAACATCCACTGGCTCGACGAGGTCGGACTCACGGGCGAGGACGTCGTGCTCGCCCACTGCGTCTGGACCGACGAGAGCGAGCGCGAGGTGCTCGCCGAGACCGACACGAACGTCACCTACTGTCCCTCGTCGAACATGAAACTGGCCAGCGGCGTCGCGCCGGTGCTCGACTACCTCGACCGGGGAATCAACGTCGCGCTGGGCAACGACGGCCCGCCGTGTAACAACACGCTCGACCCGTTCACCGAGATGCGCCAGGCCTCGCTGCTCCAGAAGGTCGACCGGCTCGAGCCCCAGGCCCTCCCTGCACGGACAGTGTTCGAGATGGCGACGGTAAACGGCGCCGAGGCCGCCGGCTTCGAGCGCGTCGGGAAGCTCCGCGAGGGGTGGAACGCCGATATCGTCGGCCTCGAGACCGACGTTACGCGCGGGACGCCGATCCACGACGTGCTCTCGCACCTGGTCTTTGCCGCCCACGGCGACGACGTCCGGTTCACGATGGTCGACGGCGAGGTCCTCCAGCGCGACGGCGAGGTCGTCGTCGCCGACGCCGGAGCGATCCGGGAGCGGGCCCGAGAGTTCGCCGCGGGGCTGGACGTCGCACCCTGAGAGCGATTCGACGGTCGACGTCAGAGTCCGATCGACTCGAGGACGTCGAGTGTGACGCCGGAGGCCTCGACGAGCTTGTATCCGAGGTAGATCCCGACGATTCCCATGAGTCCCGGCAGCTCCGGCGGCGCCGGAATCGGGACGTCGAAGAGCGCGAAGAAGGCTCCGGTGAGCGCCCCGGTCAGCAGACCGAGGACGACGAGCTGTATATTCATACCCGTCGAGAGGGCCAGCGGCGCCAAAAGCGTCCTGACTCGCTCGCGACGCTCGAGGAGCGTGGGTTCGTCCCGGTTTCGACAGTTGACGATAGCTGGTTTTAATATCGTCGAACGACGGAACGACGAGTATGCAACTGGACGCGAGACCCGACGTTTCGATCCCCGAGGAGTTCGAATCGGCACAGGCGAAGCTGCTCTACCTCTACCTGCGGGAGTGGCCGGACGCCAGCGCCGACGAGCTCTGTGCGGCACTGGGCGTCGAGAAGGGAGCGGTGCTCTCGATCGCACGAACGCTGCGAGAGCGGGGGTACGTCGAACGGGACGACGGACGGTACCGGCTCGCCTGATTACAGCTCGATCCGTTCGACCAGCTGTTCGTGGTTCTCGTTGGTGTTGACGGCGACGATACGGATCTCGTCCTCGAGTCCCGAATCTCGAAGCTTCGCCTTCAGCAGGTTGTCGACCTGGTAGACGCCCGCGGCGTTGGTCATCGCGATTTCGACCATCACGGGCCGGGACTCGCCCTCGTGTAAGGTGACGTGGCTGATCGCCTGGCTCGAGAGCGTGTTGATGCCGCGACCGCCCTGTTCGTAGGGGATCCGGGAGCGACCCCGCTCCATGTCGAGCGCGTCGGCGACCCGGATGACGCCGGCCTCGGTCGTCAGGGGCGTCTCGGCGGTGTGGTGACAGAGGATCGCGTGGAGCACCTCGCCTTTCATCCGGACGGTGTCGGCGACGTCGTAGAACTCCGGCAGCACCCGCTCTAAGATGTCCGCGGCGAGGGGAATCGAGTAGTAGGCGTGCTGGTCGCGGTGGACGACGTGGCCGACGTCGTGAAGCGTCGCCGCCAGCGCGACGATCACCGCCTCGTCGGCCTCCTCGAGGCCCTGTTCGCTGGCGCCGTTGAACTCGACGTCGCCCGCCTTCAGCAGGTCGTACAGACAGAGCGCGCGGTTGCGAACGATCTCGATGTGTTTCGCGCCGTGGTCGTTGTATCGCATCCGGTCGACGGCGTTGATGTTCTGGGCCTCGAGATAGGTCTGGATCTCCTCGTCCGCTTCGATGAACTCGAGAACCTGGTTCAGCTTCGTGTCGGGGAAGTGGTGGTCGGCAGCAGGAACGTAGACGCGGCCCGCCTGCTCGTCGGTCGTAGAATCGCTCATATCCGCACGAGGCTGCCCGGCTAAAAAAGGGCTGCGGGTGGTTACGCCGCGTCGGCGGCGGCGTCCTCGACCTCGGCGTACTCCGGTTCGACGCCGGGGTCGTCGCTGACCCACGCGTAGGTGACCTCGCCGTCGGCGTCGACGACGAACACCGAGCGCTTGGCGACGCCGTAGACGCCCATGTCGTCGAAGTCCATCTCGACGCCGTAGTCCGCGATGACCTCCTTGTTCAGGTCGCTGAGCAGGCCGAACTCGAGGTCGTTCTGGTCGCGGAACTCGTTCTGGGCGAACGGCGAGTCGCGGCTGATCCCGTACACCGTGGCGTCGACGTCGTCGAACGCCGAGAGCCGATCCTGGAACGTACACATCTCGTCGGTGCAGACGCCCGTGAACGCGCCCGGGAAGAACGCGAGGACGATCGGCGCCTCGTCCTCGAGGCGCTCCGAGAGCGTAAAGGAGTCGACATCGCCGTTCGCGAGCGGTACGGTAAAGTCGGGTGCGGCGTCTCCGGTGTCTACCATCGCTCTCGAGTTACGGGTAGACAGGAAAGACAGTTTCGCTCCCGGAACGGATCTCGAGCGCGTCGACTTCGGTCTCCGGGACGACGACCGTCGCTTCGATAGCCCGGTGCCGTACGAGCGGGCTGGTCATGGTCCGCGATACGTCGTCACGCCGGAGGGTCCGTCGGGGCCCGAGCGGTCGAGTTCGACGTGGGTAACGACCTCGTGATCGACAACGTGCCACTCCTCGTCCCGGCGTTCCTCCTCGGTCCGGTGCCACCCCCCGACTTCCCGCGGCTCGAAGATCAGCCGGCGGCGACACGCGTTCAACGGCGTCCACTCGAGGACGATCGGATCACTCACCCGGACCACCCGCGGCCCCGGGTCGCCTCGAGTATCCTGCTCGACGGCGGGCCGGTCTCGCGATCGCACCGATAATTCTAACCATACATGACTAACAGTTTTTCTTACATAATATATCTGTCGGCAACCGAAAGGATGCAGTCCGAAACGGAATCCGACCTTTTGAGGGCCGAAGAGCCGCCTTCGAAGGGACTTCGGGGTCGTCGCGCTCCTACGGAACGAGTACGACGAGAGGGGACGGATCGAACTGTCCCCTCGAGCGACCGGTCACCGCCGGATCACCGTTCGGTCGATCGGTATCGTCGTGGCTGTCGCGGATGGCGACGTCCAGTCGTCCGGACCGTACGGAAACGAACGGAGGGAGTAAAACGGATTAGCGTCGCCCGCCGGCGGGCAGTTTCGAGGCGCTGACTGCCCGGAGTGCTGATTTACCGTCCGGTCCAAAAAGGTTATAATTGCCAGCCCATAAGCCACGCATAGAGATGGTAGAAATCGCACCGCTGTTTGCCCCTATCCCAGGGGGTCCGGAACTACTGATCATCCTTTTCATCGCCATCTTGCTGTTCGGGGCGAACAAGATCCCGAAACTGGCTCGGTCGACGGGTGAGGCGATGGGCGAATTCCAGAAGGGGCGTGAAAAGGTCGAAACGGAACTCGAGGAGATGCGCGAGGGCTTCGAGGAGGGCGACGAGGAGTTCGGCGAAACCGACGAGTTCGGCGAGACGAGCGAGTTCGACGACGGTGACGACGAGTTCGTCGATACGGAACCGGTCACCTCCGAGGAGGAGACCGAACCCGACACGGAACCGAACTAACACTTTTCTGACGGGGCGTGTGGCCTAGCGGAGAGGGCAGAAGGTTCCTAACCTTCTGATCGCGGGTTCGAATCCCGCCACGCCCGTCCGCGACGAACGAACGTGAGGAGCGGACGGGCACGGGATTCGAACTACGGAACGAGCGAGCACCGCGAGCGAAGTTCAGGTGGTTCGAATCCCGCCACGCCCGCTCGACTCGCTTCGTTCGTCTCGCGAGCGCGACGTAGCTCGCGAACGCGAGGCGTTCGCTCGTTCCCCTCGGATCACCGCGTCTCACCCCCGCCTCCCGACCGGATCTCCGAATCGGGTGAGCGACTCGAGTTCGGCCTCCTCGAGGTCCTCGAACGCGTGGCGAGCGATCACGCGTCGATGGACCTCGTCGGCGCCGTCGACGATCCGAAACTGCCGAACCGACTCGTAGAACTCCGACAGCGGAAGGTCCCTGCCGATCCCGTTGGCGCCACAACACTGGACCGCCAGATCGATCGCATCCTGGACGACCGAGGCCACGAACACCTTGCACATCGACACGGGAACCCGCGCACGGTCGCCCGCGCTGATCCGGTCCGCAGCGTCCCGGATCGCGGTGCGAGCGACGTGTAACTGCGTCTCGGCGTCGGCGATCCGGTGGCGCAGCGACTGTTTGGCCGACAGCCTCGAGCCGAACCCGTCTCGCGCGTCCAGGTATGCCTTCGCAATCTCGAGTGCGCGACGGGCCATCCCCGAGTAGCGCATGCAGTGGGTGAGCCGGGCGGGGCCGAGGCGCTCCTGGGCGTGGCCGAACCCGCGGTCGCGCTCGCCGAGCAAGTGTTCCTCGGGGACGCGAACGCCGTCGTAGACGATCTCGGCGTGGGAGACGCCGCGCGTAATTCCGCCAGTGTGGGGCACGTTACGGACGATATCGACCCCGTTCGCCTCGGTCGGGACGATGAAGATCGAGCAGCCCTCGTAGGGGTGGACGTCCTCGTTCGTGCGAGCGAGGACGAACAGCACGTCGGCCTCGATCCCCTGTGTCGTCCACCACTTGTGGCCGTCGATCACCCACTCGTCGCCCTCCTTCCGGGCTGTCGTCTCGATCAGCTTCGGATCCGACCCCGCACCCTGCATCGGCTCGGTCATCGAGAACCCCGAGCGCAGCTCCCCGGCGACCAGGGGCTCGAGGTACGTTTCCTTCTGCAGTTCGTCGCCCGCCAGCTCGAGGAGGTGCATGTTCCCCTCGTCGGGCGCGTCGACCCGCATCGCGACGGGACCGAGCGGGCTGCGTCCGGCCTCCTCGAACACGGGCAGCGCGTCGCGGAAGTCGACGCCCATCCCGCCGTACTCGATCGGAAGCTGTGGTGCGTACACGTCGCGGTCGCGCGCCGCGGCGCGCAGTTCGGCGACGGTTCCCTCGGAAACGCTCACGCCTCCGGCCAGCTCGCGCTCGATCGGGAGGACGACCTCGTCCATCAGCGTCCGGGCGCGGCGAGCGAGTTCTCGGGCCCGGTCCGAATCGTCGTATCGCATGTGACTCACTCGAGGCGCGCCCGCCGTAGAAAGCGAGGTCGATTCTCAGCCGGTAAGAACTGGCTGGTATTATCTTCCAACGTTTTTCTTTTCTGGTTCTTAGTTTACATTGTTTCCGGGACCTCGGCCGTCGGAACCGCAATCGGCCTCGCTCTCGGGGTCCGAAGTTTGACGACCGTACCAGAACTCCCCGATCGAGCGAGTGACCGCTACCGGGCCGTCCACCCGCCGTCGGCCGCGAGCACCTCGCCGGTGACGTAGCTTGCGGCATCGCTTGCGAGGAAGACCACCGGTCCGGCGATCTCGGCTGGCTCGGCGAACCGCTCGAGGGGCGTCCGCTCGAGGATCGATCGCCGAAGCTCCGGGTCGGCCTCGAGTTCCTCGGTCAGTGCGGTCGAGACGTAGCCGGGCGCGACCGCGTTGACGCGGACGTCGGGCGCCCAGTCCAGCGAGAGGCTCTTCGTGAGTCCGACCAGTCCGTGTTTCGAGGCGACGTAGGGGTGCTGGCGCGGGAGGCCGACGAGCCCGCCGACGCTGGCGACGTTGACGACCGTCCCGCCGGTCTCGTGAAGCGACCGAGCAGCGGTTCGCGTGACCTCGTAGGCGCCGTTCAGGTTGACCTCGAGCACGCGGTCGAAGCTCTCGCCCGAGACGTCCTCGGGACGGCCGAGCGCGTCGTCGGGGTTGAAACCGGCGTTGTTGACGACGATGTCGACGCCCCCGAACTCGTCCTCGACCCGATCGATCGCCGTCGCGACGGCGTCTGGATCGGTCACGTCGGCGGGAGCCGCGACCGCCTCGCCGCCGGACGCGCGGACCTCCTCGGCGACCGCCTCGATCTCGTCGGTCGACCGCGCCGACGGCACGACCGCGGCGCCGGCGCTTGCGAGTTCGACGGCGATCGCGCGGCCGATACCGCGGCCGCCGCCGGTGACCAGTGCGACTCGCCCCGAGAGATCGAAGGTGTCCTCCATCGTCCCGTAGTAGGGGGACCAGCCCCGGTAGTTCTTTCCCGCCCACCGGACTCGAGTTTTTATACCATCGGGCGGCCAGGCCCGGACAATGTACACCGACGACATCGGGACGGCCGGTCGACGTCGGCGTCCGGGCGACGAGCCCGAGGACGGCACCGTCCTCGAGCGGCGACTCTCGGTCGGTTCTCGGACCGGAGCCGACCTCGAGGCCCTCGTCGACGATCGAACCCTTCCCCTCCGGGACGGCCTCGAGGAGGACGCGTTCTTCTCGAGGGCGGACGGAACGCCGACGGTCGCGACCCGATATGATCTCGAGCAGGCCGTCCCCGACGGCGAGAAACCCCACCTCACGGAGCTCGAGCGGTACTGGGTGAACGAACCCCACGCCTTCGTCGTCGTCTTCCGGTCGGAACGGGAAAACGAGCGGAAGTACTACCTCGTCGAGCCGTTTCTGAACCCGATCGAGCGCGAACTCCGGACGTTTCTCGCCGACAAGCTCCGGGCGACGATCAGCTACGCCGACGATCCCGGCGTCGACGCGGCCGATCGACGCGCGGTCGTCGAGGCGCAACTGCGGACGCTGCTCGAGCGCTACGACCTCGTCCGTGAGTCGGCGAGCGGGGACGACGGACTGCTCGGGAGGGTCGTGAGCCTGTTGGGAGCGAGTGAAACCGACATCGACGGCGGCGCCGGCAGGAGCGAGAGCGGCGGCGTCCGTCCCGAGCGGGCGATCCTCGCGTCGGACCCTGAGACCCTGACCGAACGACAGGTCGAGAAGCTTCGGTACTACCTCACGCGCGATTTCGTCGGCTACGAGCGCATCGACGGCATCAAACGCGATAGCGCGGTCGAGGACATCTCGTGTAACGGCTACGAGTCGCCGGCGTTCGTCTACCACGCCGACTACGGACAGCTCGTCACGAACGTCCGCCACGGAACGGACGGCCTCGACGAGTTCGTGGTCTCGCTCGCGCAGCGATCCGGCGCGGGGATCAGCAAGCGGCGCCCGCAGGTCGACGCGACCCTGCCCGACGGCTCGCGGGCCCAGCTCACCCTCGGTCGCGAGGTCGCCGACCGCGGCACCAACTACACGATCCGGCAGTTCACGGACGTTCCGTTCACGCCGATCGACCTCGTCAACTGGCGCACCTTCTCGCTCGAGCAGATGGCGCTGCTCTGGCTCGCCGTCGAGAACCGCAAGAGCCTGCTTTTTGCCGGCGGGACGGCCTCGGGGAAGACGACGGCTCTCAACGCCGTCTCGCTGTTTATCCCCTCGAGCACGAAGGTCGTCTCGATCGAGGACACCCGCGAACTCGAGTTGCCACAGCGCAACTGGATCGCCAGCGTCACCCGCCCCTCCTTCGCCGACGGCGGGGAGGCCGTCGACGAGTTCGACCTGCTCGAGGCGACGCTTCGTCAGCGCCCCGACCACATTCTGATGGGCGAGGTCCGCGGCGAGGAGGGCCGGACGCTGTTTCAGGTGATGTCGACGGGCCACACAACCCACACGACGTTTCACGCCGATTCGGTCGACGAGGTGCTCAGGCGGTTCACGACGGCACCGATCGACGTCTCGAAGACGATGTTCACGGCGCTGGATCTGGTCGCGATCCAGGCCCAGACCAGCGTCGGCGGGCGGACGGTCCGCCGGAACCGAACGCTGACCGAGATCAACCACTACGACGCCGACAGGGACGAGATCAACGTCAGCGACGTCTACCGGTGGCGGGCCGAGACCGACGAGTTCCGTCGGGTTGGCTCCTCGAGCATCCTCGAGGAGATCGCGTTCGACCGGGGCTGGAGCGAGGAGCGCCTCGAGCGGGCGCTGTTCGAACGGCAGGTCGTGCTCGCGTACCTCGTCGCGAACGGGATCGACGGCTACGCCGACGTCGCCGCGACGGTACAGGCGTTCATGAACGATCCGACGGAGATCCTCTCGCTCGTCGCCGACGGCGAACTGGAGGCTCGCCTCCCGGCGCTTCGAACGCTCGAGAGCGTCTCGATCGACGTCGAGCCGGAGACCGAACAGCGTGTCACCCGGCCGGAGCCGTCCGATCGAACGGAACGAGCAGCAGCCGCCGTGCTCGAGCGAGCGGAGGGGTCGCTTCTCGAACGGCATCGGTGCGGGGCGACGGAATGAGTCCCGGCCCCGACCGCGTCCCGACGGCGACCTTGCTCGGCGACCGCTTCTACCCGGTGTACGCGCGGGTGTTCGACGAGGACGACCGGTTCGTGGCACGTCTCGAGCGGAGACTCGCCCAGGCCCGGATCGACGACACCGTCGAACTCTACCTCTCGCGGGCGATCGGGACGGGCGTCGTCGCCGGAGCCTGTCTCTCGATTCTGGGCGCGATCGTCGGGTACGGTCTGTTTGGAACCGGGATCGTCGACGTCGGCGAACCCCTCGGCGTCCCCGTTCCGAACCGAACGGTCCTCGCGGTCGTCGAGGCGCTCAGGCTCCCGTCGCTCGTCGCGGCCACCGGTTTCGCGTTCGGAGTGCTGGGGTTTCTGGGCGGGTTCGGCTCGCTCGTCGCGATCCCCTACGCGCGTGCCTCGGCACGGAGACGCGAGATCGACGTCCTGCTTCCCGACGCCGTCTCGTTCATGTACGCCCTGTCGGTCGGCGGACTCGACCGTCTCGAGATCATCGAGGCGATGGCCGGGGCGGACGACGCCTACGGGGAGGTCGCCCGGGAGTTTCGAACCGTCCACGCCGAAGCGACATCGCTCGGCGTCGACTACCGGACTGCGATCCGGCGCCGGGCTCGAGAGACGCCCAGCGACGAGCTGAGCCGGTTTCTGACGGACCTGCTCTCGGTCGTCGACAGCGGGGGCGACACGGAGCAATTCCTCGAGGAGAAACGGCGGAAACACGCCCGAACGGCCAAACAGGAGCAGGAACGCACCCTCGAGACGCTCGAACTGTTCGGCGAGCTGTACATGACGCTGTCGCTGTTTCCGCTGTTGTTGCTCATCGTCACCGTCGTCATGCAGCTACTGCCGAACGCGACCGTTCCGCCCGAGCTGCTGTACCTGACCGTCTACGGACTGCTCCCGCTGATCGGGATCGCCTTCCTCGTCCTGATCTCGACCGTCAAACACGACGATCCCGGCGACGGAACGCTCTCGCTCGAGAGCGGACTCGTCGACCGCTTCGCGGGGAACCGCGCCGTCTTCGACCGGATCGAATCCCGGGCGGCGACCCACCGAGTGCTGCGGATCCTGCGACGGCCCCACGTGTTCTTCCGGGACAACCCGCGGTACACGCTCGCGCTCACCGTTCCGGCGTCGCTCGCCGTCGTCGCGGTCGCGGTTGCAAACGGTGCGGCGCCGACGGCCTGGACCGGAGTGGTCGAACACCCGCTTCGGGCGACGGTCGTGTACGCGTACCTCCCGCTGTACGCCGTCGGTCTCCCCCTCGCGACCGCCTACGAGTGGAACCGGCGTCACCGCGAGGCCGTCGTCGAGACGCTCTCCGAAGAGCTGTGGAAGCTCTCGAGCGCGAACGAGACCGGGCTGACGCCGCTCGAGTCGATCGAATCGGTCGCGGAGACGGGTACCGGACGGCTGAGCCGGGAGTTCGAACGCATCCGGGCGAAGGTCGGTTACGGGCGGAGCCTGCGACGGGCGCTCGTCGAGTTCGCCAACGCCTACCGGATCCCCCGCCTGGCGCGGACGGTACGGCTGCTAGCCGAGAGCCAGGCGGCGTCGAACCGGATCTCGGCGGTTCTCCGGACCGCCGCCCGAACGAGCGAGATCCACGACGACCTCGAGCGCGAACGGCGATCCCGGACCCGGATGCAGGTCGTCATCATCGTCATGACGTTCCTGACGGTGTTCGCCGTGATCGCGATCCTCGAGACGCAGTTCCTCGATTCGATGGCCGACGCCGGAGCCGGCGGTATCGGAACGTCCAGCGAGCGCGGTACCGCGTCCGGTAACGTCGTCCACACCGGCTCGCTGAGCGTCCTGCTGTTTCACGCGGTGGTCCTGCAGGCGATCATTTCCGGCGTTCTTTGCGGGTACATCCGGGACGCCGAACTCCTGAGCGGCCTGAAGTACGCCCTCGCGCTGGCGACGGTCGCGCTCGTCGGCTGGACGGTGGTGACCTAGCGTGCGGTCCGAACGCCGTTCGACCGCGCGCGGTCAGACGACCCAGGACTTCGCCATCGGGATCGGCATCTTCCTGCTGTCTGTCGCGGTCGTCTTCGCCGGGATCTCGTCGGTCACGACGCCGACCGACCCCGTCGGGGACGCCGAGCGCGGGCAGGCCGACCGGATCGCGGACCGACTCGTCGCGGAGTTCGCCGCTCACAACGAACTCGACGGTGATCGGCTCGCCGACGCGCTCGAAGCCGGCGGAACCGACCGGCTGCTCGAACTCGAGGGCGGGCCGGCCGACGAGGGCAGCGTTCGCCTCGAGCGACTCGACGGAACGACCCTCGAGCGCGCGGACGGATCACCCGTCCTCGAGGCCGAAACGACGCCCTACGAGGGCCAGCCCGCGGCGAGTTCGGCCCGAATCGTCGCGCTCGAAGGATCGTTCGAACTCGAGTCGGGAGCGGACGACCCCGCCTCCCGACTCGTCGTGAGGGTGTGGACATGATCGAAATCGACGGCTCCAGAGCGCAGGCGTACGCGCTCGAAGGAACGATCGCGGCGACGATCCTACTGGTCGCGTTCCTCCTCGCGGCGCAGTCGGCGCTCGTCGCGCCGGCGACCGATGATCCGGAGCGAGCGACGCAGTCCCAGCTTCAGCAGGAAACCCGGGACGCACTCCTCGTCGCCGCCGGGGAGGGCGACCTCTCCGCGACGGTTCGACGCTGGCACGACGACGCGTCGACGTGGGCCGACGACGCCGAGCCCGACGAGAGCGCGTTCTACGGCGCGGATCGACAGCCCGTCGACAGGGACGGCGAGCGAACGTACAGCGTCGACGCCTTCGCCGAACGATCGACGCTCGGCGCGATCCTCGAGGTCCGGTTCGGCGACGAGGGTCGCAGCTACAACGTCGAAATCGTCGCTGACGGCGGAAGCGAGGTGACGACGCTGGTCGAACAGGGATCGCCGTCGGACGGAGCCGTCACCGCGAGCTACGTCGTGGCCCTCCACGAGGACGACCGTCTCACCGCGGACGGAAACCGGATCGAACTCGAGCGGGCCCACGAAGAGCAGGGGTATCCGATCGCATCGGCCGACGACGCCGGGTCGGTCTACGCCCTCGTGGAGGTGCGCGTGACCGTATGGTAGAGGGATCCAGCCGGTCGAGCGAACGAGTTCCGCGAGAGCGAGGACAGATGGTCGTCCTCGGTGCGATCGCGCTGGCGGTCGTCCTGTTCGGGATCGTCGTCATAGTCGGCGGACCCGAGGTCGGCTCGTCGACCGCGACGGGTGCCGACACCGGCGAACAGGCCGTCGTCGAGGCGGAACTCGAGCGGGGGATCGGCTGCCTGCTCGAGAGCGCGGACGGAGAGGCGCACAGCGAGAGAGCACTCGAATCGGCCGTCGACGACGACCTCGAGGCGTTCGCCGACCGGTACCGGGACGCCCGCGCTCACTCGACCGGAACGGCGGTCAACGTCGAACTCGAGGACGTCGGCCTCGAGCGCGCTGACGGCGAGTACGAACTCGAGAACGCGACCGTCCGCGTGACGGCCGACTCCGCGGACCGCCGCACCGAGCGAACGCAAACGATCGAGGCGGGCTGTCCGGAGGCCGAGTCGTGATCGACGACGGAACCCCGGACCGGGGGCTCACGATGGCCGTCACGCACGTTCTCGCGCTCGGGATTTCCGCGGCTCTGATCGCGCTGCTACTGGCCGGATCCGGAGCCGTGCTCGAGGCCGAAACCGAGCGGGCCGCCGAGCGCTCGCTCGAGGTCGTCGGCCAGGAGGTAGGCGGCGAGGTCGAAGCCGCGGATCGGCTCGTCGCCGACGGAAGCGACGAAACTACGGTTCGCGTCGACGCTCCGCGAACGATCGCGAGAGCCGGGTACTCGATCGAGACTCGAAGCGACTGCCGCGAGACCGCGAGCGATGCGGGCTGTCTCGAGCTATCCGCGAACGCAGCCGACGCGACCGTCGTTATCCCGGTTTCGACCGAAGCGGATCTCGAGCCGAGTACCGTTCCGGGCGGACCGATCGAGATCGGCGTCGAGGACGGGCGAGTAACGCTCGAGGGGGACGACCGATGAGCCGGAAGCGAACGGCGCGGGACGGCCCGTCGGGCGATCGGGGGGTCTCGGCGGTGCTCTCGTTCGTGCTCGTCCTCGGGATCGTACTGGGATCGGTCGCGGTCCTCTCGGTCGCGGGATTCGGGTTGCTCGACGAGCAGCGGGAGGCCGAGGAGCTTCGAACGGCCGAGCGAGGGATGGCCGACCTCGCGGCGGATCTCGACGACCTCGCCCGCTACGACGGGCTCGAGCGTCGAACGGCCGTCGTTCCGCTCGGGACGGGCACGCTCGTCGTCGACGACGGCGGCACCGAACTCGAGGTTGCCGTCGACGGCGATCCCGTCGCTGATGAGGAAGCGATCGAACTCGGGACGCTTTCGTACCGGTCGGGTTCGGAGACGGTCGTCTACGACGGCGGCGCCGTGATTCGGAGCGGCGAGGCGGGGAGTCAGCTCCGTCGCCAGCCGGCGGTAACCTGCCGGGAGGGGACGGCCCTCGTCTCGCTCGTCCGGATCGAGACCGACGGACGGTCAGTTCATACCGGCGGGCAGGTCACGGTGGCGGCGCGCGTCCTCGAGCGCTCGAGTCAAACCGTCGGCGTCGACGAAAGCGTCTCGATAACGGCCGTCGATACCGACCACGAGCGGGCCTGGGAGTCCCTCGAGAACGAGTGGGCGGACTGCGATCCGGATCGGGTTCGACTGACCGTCACGACCGTCTCGCTCGAGAGCTGAACGGGAGGGATAGGGCTACTTCATGCCGGGCGGCGGTCCGTCGTCGGAGTCGTCCTCGATATCGACGTCGAGCCCCATCTCCTCGCGTTGCTCTTTCAGCTTCTGGACCTTTCGGTAGTAGTAGGCCATCGCGGCGCCGCCGAGCAGGACGACGGTGCCGACGAGGCCGGCGAACAGCGGAATGTCCCTGGTGAGATAGTACCGCAGCGAGATCGTGCTGTCGACCTCGTCCCAGACCAGCCGCTCGCGGTCGTCGACGACCTCGCGTTCGTACCCGCCGGGGTTCACGTCGCCGAACAGGAAGTTCGAGGTCCGGTACCCCTCGGAGAGGGTCACCTCGTAGGAGCCGTGGACGTAGGCCGGAAGCTGGAACGTTCGGCTGCCGGCGCTGCCCGAGAAGGCGAGCGTGCCGTTCCCGTCCGGAACCACGACTTCGGTGCTCGAGCGACCCTGATCGATCTCGAGGTCCGAGCCCGTCACCTCGGTCCCGTTGGGGTACCAGTAGCGCACGCTGTGGATGTCGAGCGCGTCCTCGGTGTAGAAACTCGAGCGGTACAGCGACAGTTCTTCGGTCCCGTTGAGGTCGTAGACGGCGCGGAACTCGCCGCTGGTGAGGACGGTGCCACCCTCGATGTCGACGGCGACGTCGGCGTCGCTGTCGCGAAGGTCGTCGTACTCCTGCTCGCGGTCGAGTTCCTCGTCGGAGATCCCGCCGAAGATCGCCGAACAGCCGGCCGTCGTCGCCAGCAGCGCGACCACGATCACCGCGAGAGCGAGCCGCCTGTTCATGCTAGGGGACGACACACCGCAGCTCCGCGGGGAGGTACTCGCCGACGCTCGCGAGCAGGCCCGGGGGATCCGTTCCTTCGGTACAGATCACGCTCTGCTCGAGCAGGCCGAGGCGCTCGACGGTGACGTAGTCCTGGGCGTGGCCCGCACGGTTGAGCGTCGCCCGCACTTCGGCGCGGGTGGCGCTGTTGACGTTGAGCCGACCGTCGCCGCGGGTCCACTCGTAGAGGCGGTCCTGTTCCTCGTCGGCCAGCCGCGACGGCTCGCCTTCGTCGTCGGATCGGTCGCCGCCGTAGACGAACCGCATCGGAAGGTGTTGGACGAGGCCGTAGCGCTCTCGGATCTGGGTCGGCGAACCGGGGCCGAGCCCGAGTTCGTCGGTCGGGATCTCGACCGGTTGGCCGGCGTCGAGGACGAACCCCTCGTCGCTCCAGGAGTCGAGCGTCCCGACGTAGGTCTCGCCGGGCTCGAGTTCGTCGACGATATCGCCGAACTCCTCGCGGAGGACGTTCTCGGCGACGACGGCGTCCTCGCCCTCGAGGGAAACCTCCGGAAAGTCGTCGTCCCGGATCGAGAGGTCGAACGCGACGTCGAGTTCGCCGATCTCGTTGCCGATCAGCGACCGCAGCGAGTCAAGCGACCGTTCGCGGGCGTCACCTTCGACGTAGAGTTTGGTTGCGAGTACGACCATCAGGCGTCCGCGTCGATGTTCAGTTCGTCCTCGAGGTCGTCGAGGCGGTCGTCCATCGCGTCGACCAGGCGGTTGTTGTCCATCGATTCGACCGGCGAGCCACACTCGGGACACTCGAAGCCGAAGTCCATCGCCTCGCCGAATTCGAAGCGGATCGAGCAGATCTCACAGAGGTAGAACTCGTGGTTGCGCTCGTACTCCCGCCGTTCCTCCAGGGCGTCGTGGAGCCGGTACATCTCCTCCTCTAAGTTCTCCGGGATGTTGTCGTACTCGAACGTCCAGAGGTAGGTCAGCCACCCCGAGTCCTCGTCGCGCAGCCGGCGATAGCTGGCGAGGTCGTTCTCGTAGAGAATAAACAGCGCGCGCCGGACGTCGTTCAACTCGAGATCCAGCTCCTCGGCGAGCTCCTCGTCGGTCACTTCCCCGTCCGGCGGCGCCGCCGCGACGGGCATCCCCGTGGGACCGACCAGCTCGTGCAAGTACTTCTGGATGACCGGATCCTCGAGCAGGTCCTCAAAAGCCATTGCCTACACGTAGCGTGATCGGCCCATTAAGTCTTTTGAGCGACGCCGTACCGAGTCGACGGCTCCGATTCGGGTACCCGCGATTCACAAAGATATATGGATTGATATGACGTACGACCGAACGATGACGTCGTTTCGAGCGGCGATGGGCGACGAGCTCGATCCGAAAGCGGTCGCGGGAATCACGGCTGTCCTCGCCGTCCTCTACGTTCTGACGGATTTCTCGGCCGGATCGGTGATCGCGATTCCGGCCGGGCTCGTTGCACTCGCCGTGCTCAGGGCCGTCTGTACCGCACGCGACTATCCGGACGCCGCCGCCGGAGCCCTCCTCGGCGCGGTCGGCGGACTCGTGTTCGCCGTCCTCGCGATCGGCGACGGCTCCGCCATCTTCGGCGCCCTCGCCGCCGTCCCCGCGTGGCTCTGTCTCGACTCGCTGTACGACCTCCGGCTCGGGATCGACCGCTCGAGCGACCCCGACGACGATATCTCCGAGGAGGAGTACTACCTCGTCTCGGCCCACGGCTGGGCGGTTCTCCGAGAGCTTCGCGAGGCCGACCGCCCGCTGTCGCGCGTGGAACTGCAGGACCGAACGGGGTTACCCGACGAGGACTTCGAGCGCGTTCTCGAGACCGTCGGCGACTCGGGACCGATCGAGCGGGTCGGGACGGGGTACGCCCTCGACGAGTCCGAGACCGGGACCGCGGCGATAGTACGGATGGTCGGTAGCCGTCTCCTTCGGCCCTTCCGACTGCTCCGACCGGCCGTTCCCCGGTGATCCTGCCCTCCGCTGCCGCACGATCCGGACCGATCGCCCTCGAGCAGCGGTGTCGTTGTGCGGCCGTATCACGGGCGGCAGGTGATTTTCCAATTATTTAGTAGAGAAAGTATATGCCGTTCCGGTGGAGAAACCGGTTGCATGGACGACGCTCGGAAGGGACTCATCGCGGGACTGCTCGGGATTCTCGGCTCCGTACTGACGATCCTCTGGGGATCAGGGCTGCTCTAGTCCTCGAGCGACTCAACGCGCTTGCCCGTCTCCATGGGGATCACCTCGCGGTCGGCGTCGACCCACTCGCGCTCGAGTTCGCGCCCCTCGAACAGGCGATCGAGAAACACGGCCAGTCCGGCCACCTCGGAGTGGGGCTGGTTGGTGACGCCGACGTTCCAGTCGGCGGCCTCGTAAACGTCGAACGGAACCTTCTCGGAGCCGACGACGACGAGCAGCGGCTCCCGGTCGTCCTCCCGGGCCGAACGGATCTCGCTCTCGACGTCCTGGATCCGCTCGCCGTACATCGTGAGGTGGACGACCTGACCCTCCCAATCCCGGAGAAGCGCCTGGGGCGAGTCTGTCAGTTCGGCCTCGAAGGGACCGCCGAAGCGGTCGGTGATGTCGTTGACGGTCTCGAGGGACTGGCCGGCGTTGTCGGGGATCCAGACGCGGTCGGCCCCGAGCGCGCGTGCGGTCAGCCCGACGTGGGTCGTCATCCGCTCGTCCCGACCGGGGCGGTGGCCGAGCCGGAGGACGGCGACCTCGGGTGTGTCGTTCATACCGGGGTTCAGTCCCGGCCGAGGTTAGGGGGTTTCGCTTCGCCAACGCGCGTCGAGGGGACAGCGGCAGGCTTTTCGACGCGCCGACGGAACCGTCCACCCGATGACGAACTTCGGCGAGTGGCTCGAGAACGCGCGCGAACAGCGGTGGGGGATCTTCGTCGACCTGGTCTTCGCCGTGAGCTGGGTGACGATGGTCGAGATCATCTTCCGGGTCCTCGAGGGGCCGACCTGGGCGTACTACATGTTCATGCTCGCGGGGATCGTCGCGTACTTCGGGTTCGTCACGAGCCTCGAGACGGCGAGAACCGACCGCTAGGAACGTCCGAAAAGAGTCGTCGACCGCTAATCGTCGTCTCTGTCGACCACCAGCACCGGAATCTTCGTCGAGCGCAGCGTCCGTTCGGCGACGCTGCCGAGCAGCGCTCGGCGGACGCCGCTGCGGCCCGCCGATCCCATCACGATCAGGTCGACGTCGTTGTCCGCCGCGTAGTTGCTGATCTGTTTGTGGGGCTGTCCGGCGACGACCGCCTCGGTGACGCGAATGTCGTGGGCCTCGGCTTTCGCCGCGACGACGCCCGTCGCCTCGTCGGCTCGCTGCTCGAGTTCGGGCATGTCGCCGAACTTCCCCTGCTGGATGCGGTCGACCTGCTCGGTGCCCAGGCTGACGTCGATCGCGCTGGTGTCGACGACGTACAGCGCGTGGACGTCGGCGTCGTACTTCTCGGCGAGGTCGATCGCGTGTTCGACTGCGTATTCGGCCGTGTCGCTGCCGTCGGTCGGGACGAGTATCGTGTCGTACATGGTTAGTCGTCTGCGGGGGTACCGCCGTCGGCGGCGGCGTCTTCGGCCGATTCCATCTGGCTCATCGGTTCGGGGCTGTGACACTGTCGAACGAGGCGCTTGACGTGCTGTGGCGGTTCGTCGGTGACCAGCGAGACGACGATGATCACGGCGAACACCACCGGCACGCCGACGAGCGCCGAGGAGGTTCCCGGCAGCCACGTCGCGACCGCGGGAATCGCCGCCTCATCGACGCCGGTGTACATCGGGACAACGGTGTCGTTGATGATCGCACCGAACGAGAGCGCGATGCCGGTAAGCATGCCGGCCAGTGCACCCTCACGGGTCGTGTTCTCCCACCAGAGACCGAGGAAGAACACGGGGAAGAAGACGGTGCCGGCGATGGCGAACGACATCGCGACGAGTTCGCCGATCAGTGCGGGCGGGTTCAGTCCGATCAGCGCCACGAGGATACCGATCCCGACGATCGTCGACCGACCGACGATCAGCTGTTCGCGCTGGGTCGCGTCATCCTTGTAGAGGTTCGTGTAGATGTCGTGTGCGGCCGCTGAGGAAGCCGTGATGAACAGCCCCGCAGTCGTCGCAAGTGCCGCCGCGACCGCACCCGCAGCGACCAGTCCGACGAGCCACGTCGGCAGGTCAGCGAGCTGGGCCGTCAGCACGACGAGGGCGTCGGCCTCGACGCCGAGCATCTGCGCGAAGCCGTCACCGCCGCTAACCTCGCGATCGTAGAGTAGACCGCCGAAGGCCGCGTAGGTGGCTGTCCCCCAGTACAGTATGCAGATGAAGAACAGGCCCCAGACGGTCGACCAGCGGGCCGTCCGCTCGTTGTCGACCGTGTAGAACCGAACCAGCACGTGGGGAAGTCCGCAGGTACCGACGATCAGACTGAACGCGAGCGCGATCCAGCCGTAGTAGCCGGCCGCGGCGAACGGCTCGACGAACTGGGCCTCGATGCTCGCGGCCTCGGCGACCTGGGGTCCGGCCTCGAGGTACGGCAGGACGGTCGACCAGCCCTGAGTCCAGCCCGTCGCGTACAGACCGAGCGTGAAGGCGATGATCAGGATGGTGTACTGGATCGCCATGTTCTTGGTCGTGCCGAGCATCCCGGAGAGGGCGACGTAGGCGATGGTGACGGCCATCAGCCCGATCACGCCGGCCTCGTAGGAGATGCCGAAGATGTACTGGGCCATCAGCCCCATCCCGCTGGCCTGGCCGATCGCGTAGGTGAAGGCGATCGCGAGGGTGGTAAAGGCCGCGATTCCGCGCGCCCAGTCGGAGTAAAACCGGTCACCGACGAAGTCGGGTGCGGTGTACTTCCCGAACCGACGGAACTGCGCGGCCAGGAAGATCAGTAGGATGAAATAGCCCGTCGTCCAGCCGACGACGTACGCCAGCCCGAAGTAGCCCGAGAGGGCGACCAGCGACGCGACGCCGAGGTAGGAGGCGGCGCTCATCCAGTTGGCGCCGATCGCCATCCCGTTCTCGATCGAGCCGATCGAACGGCCGGCGACCCACAGCTCGTCGACCGCCGCGACGCGGAAGAAGTAACCGACGCCGAGGAACAACACCAGCAT
Source organism: Natronococcus sp. (assembly GCF_047921035.1). NCBI lineage: Archaea > Methanobacteriati > Methanobacteriota > Halobacteria > Halobacteriales > Natrialbaceae > Natronococcus > Natronococcus sp. The sequence goes on along the minus strand of NZ_JBLRWX010000018.1, from coordinate 10,567 downwards.
CGCCGCGACGGTCAGCGCTGGGATCAGCTTGAAATCACCGACGTCCAGCGCCGTCTCCTGCATGACGATCGGGTCGATCGCTTCGATCATTCGTTACCTCCGTCGGCGGCGACGGTGCCGGAGTCGGTTTCCTCCTCGGTCTCGTGGGAGATACCGTACTTCGTGTCGAGTCGGTCGCGCTGCATCGCGTAGCCGACCGACAGCAACAGCGCCCCCAGCGGCGTGAAGATCGCCGCCAGGAAGAAGTGCAGCGGGAAGCCGTTGAGGATCGTCGTCTCGGTCATCAGCTCCGGCGCGAGGAAGGTTGCGGTCGTCGGGCCGAAGACGACGAGGATCCAGGCGAGAAACGACAGCCAGATCACCTTCAGGTGGTCCCGCATGAACGGTGTCGCCGGCTTGAAGATGTTTATCTCCTTGTCGAGGTAGGCCTCGGTCTTGACTCCGCCGTCGGTTTCGACGGCGTCCTCTGCATCCTGAGTGGTATTCTCTGTCATATTAGCGTATCACGTGTGGTGGTTGGTGAGTAGCTTCGAAAGGAAGACAGGACGGCTAGTCCTGCACCTGCTCCGCGATCTCGTCGACGACCTCGGGGTTGCGAAGCGTCGACGTGTTACCCAGTTCGTTTCCGCTCGCGATGTCCTCGAGCAGGCGACGCATGATCTTGCCCGAGCGCGTCTTGGGCAGTTCAGGGGTAAAGATGACCTCCTCGGGCTTTGCGATCGGGCCGATGGCGTCGACGACGCCCTCGACGATCTGCTCGGAGAGGTCGTCGTCGCCCTCGTGGCCGTCCTCGGTGATGACGTAGGCGTAGACGGCCTCGCCTTTCACGTCGTGGTCGCCGCCGACGACGGCGGCCTCGGCGACGCCCTCGACGCCGACGATCGCGCTCTCGATCTCCATCGTTCCGAGGCGGTGACCGGAGACGTTGATGACGTCGTCGACGCGACCGAGCACGGTGATGTAGTCGTCGTCGTCGATCTTCGCGCCGTCCTCGGGGAAGTACACCCACTCGTCGGCATCGGGGTCGGAGTACTCCTCCCAGTACTCCTCGATGAATCGGTCGTCGTTCTGATACAGCGTCCGGAGCATACCGGGCCAGGGCTTCTGGACGGTGAGATAGCCGGCCTCGCCGGCGCTGACCTGCTCACCCTGCGCGTTGACGATCCGGGCGTCGACGCCGGGCAGTCCCGGGCCGGCGGTGCCGGGTTTCATCTCGTTGACGCCGGGCAGCGTCGTGATCATGTGGCCGCCGGTCTCGGTCTGCCACCAGGTGTCGACGATCGGACACTCCTCACCCCCGATGTGCTTGTAGTACCACTTCCAGGCGCGGGGGTTGATCGGCTCCCCGACGGTACCCAGCAGGCGCAGCGAGGAGAGGTCGTGCTTCTCGGGGTACTCCTTGCCCCACTTCATGAACGCGCGGATCGCCGTCGGCGCGGTGTAGAAGACGTCGACCTCGTTCTTCTCGACGATCTCCCAGAACCGATCCTTGTCCGGGTAATCCGGCGTCCCCTCGTACATCACCGTCGTCGTGCCGAGCGCCAGCGGCCCGTAGATGATGTAGGAGTGGCCCGTGATCCAGCCGATGTCGGCCGAACACCAGTAGGTGTCGCCGGGCTCTAAGTCGAGTACCGCCTGAGAGGTCCAGGCCGTGTACGCGAGATAGCCCGCGGTCGTGTGTTTGACCCCCTTGGGCTGGCCCGTCGTTCCCGAGGTGTACATCAGGAACAGCATGTCCTCGGCGTCCCGTGTCACGGGCTCGACGGTCTCGCCGCGGTTCTCGTCGACGAGTTCCTCGTAGTCGTGCTGGTCGTCCTCGAGGTCGTGATCGAGGTCGTCACCGAGGCGGTCGACGACGACGGTCGTCGTCTCGTGGTCGACGCCCTCGAGGCCCTCGTTGGTCTTCGAGATGTGATCGAGCGCGTCGCCGCGGCGGTAGTAGCCGTCGGCGGTGACGAGGTACTCGCTGTCCGCGGAGTTCATCCGGGTCGCGAGCGCATCGGCCGAGAAGCCGGCGAAGACGACCGAGTGTGGCGCGCCGATCCGGGCGCAGGCCAGCATCGCGATCGACAGCTCCGGGATCATCGGCATGTACAGCGTGACGACGTCGTCCTCCTCGACGCCCAGGTCGCGGAACGTCGCGGCGACGGCCTGGACCTCCTCGAGCAGTTCCTCGTAGCTGTAGGAGCGGGTCTCGCCCAGTTCGCCCTCCCACTCGATGGCGGTTCGGTCGCCGTCGCCCGACTCGACGTGTCGGTCGATGCAGTTGTACGCGGCGTTGAGCTTCCCGCCGCCGAACCACTCGTAGAACGGCGCGTCGCTCTCGTCGAGGACGGTGTCGTACTCCTGCTCCCACGAGAGCAGGTCGGCTGCCCCCTCCCAACACTCCGGCCAGTTCTCCTCGAACTCCTCGTAGATCCCCTCGTCCGTTACGTTCGCCTGCTCGACGAACGATTCGGGCGGCTCGAAGGTGTCCTGCTCCTCGAGCCGCGCCTCCAGACTGACGTCGTCCTGTGACATGGTACAACCACTCAGTATACAACAGCCATAGTAAAGCCCGCCTCTAGTTGTACAAAACGAGTCCCCGATCCCGGGGGAATAAGTGGCGATCTACTAACCAGTCGGCCCGATATCGGGCGGAAATCGTGACGATCACGGATCCGGATCGGTCGCGCGACACCGAACTCGAGTCGCGCCATCGGCGAGTCAGCGGCGAACGTCGACCGACGCTAAAGACCTAGGTCTACGCCGTGAACACGTTCGTCGATCGTCGATCCCGGCTACTCCTCGCCGGACGGATCGTCGAAGAACGTCCGCAACAGCTCGTGTTGGCCCTTCCGGAGGTGGCTGTGCAGCGTCGGCGAGGAGACGCCCATCGCGTCGGCGATCTCCTCGGCGGTGCTCTCGCGGGGCCAGTCGTAGTAGCCGCCCGAGTAGGCGGCCCGCAGCGCGGCCTCCTGGCGGTCGGTCAGTCGCTCCTCGAGCCCCTCCCGGAACTCCCGTCCGGTCTGGACGGGCCGTTCGGTCTCGCGTTTTCCAGCCAGTTCGGAGTCGGGAAACGCGGATCGCAGCCCGGCGACGACCGTCCGGATGTCGGCGTCGGCCGCACACTCGGCGGTGATCGTCGCGACGCCCTCCTCGAAGCGCGCCTCGCAGACGGTAACGCCGTACTCGGTCAGCGTCAGCGTCGGCGAGGAGCCCTCGACGACGAACTCGAGCCGATAGGCGTCCTCGTAGGTTTCGATGAGTCGACAGTCGTCGATCCCCGGATCCGCCTCGGCGCGCTCGAAGACCTCGGCCGGCGACGCACCCTCGAGGCGGACGTAGTACAGCTGCGTCGAGTCCGAGAGCGGGACCAGCGAGTCCAGCTGAAACCGACAGTCGAGCCGCCGGGTCGTCTCGACGAAGAAGGATCCCTCGTCCCGGCAGACGAACTCGAGTTCGACCACGCGATCCGACAGCAGGAGGTTCCGCCGGCGGATCGCGGCGATCGCGTAGCCGACCTGTCGGCCGATCGTCTCGAGCCACGCCCGTTCGGCCTCGTCGAACGCACCCGGTCGTTCGGTCGCGACCGACAGCCGCCCGTACACCGTATCGCCGTACCACAGCGGAACGGCCGCGACGCGGCCCTCGAAGACGCCGGGATCGTCCTCGAGCGTCGCCTCGACGTCCGTCGCGACCGACACCGAGCGCGCCTCGGCCGTCTCCGCGAGGCCGACGGTCGACTCGTCGAGTTCCGGGAGGGTCGTTCCGGAATCGGGTCCGTCTTCGGGCGGCTCCCGGTCCGGAGCAGACGGACGCGGCTCGCTCCACCCCTCGGGAACGAGCCGATCGACCCGGTCGGCCTCCAGCCCACTGGTCGTTCGCCAGTTCCCGTGGCGATCCGAATGGGTCGTCCGATCGATCCAGGCGACGTCGTAGGTGCGTCCCTCGGTGAGGGCGCGACAGGTGACTGTTTCGACCTCCTCGTGGCTCGTCGCCTCGAGCAACGCGTCGGTCAGCGCCCGGTGGCGGGTGGCGACGCCGTACGCCTGCTCGAGCGTCTCGCGGTCAGACCGAGCCTCCTCGAGGCGGGTGTGATACTCCGAGACGTCGTAGACCAGCAGCGCGAACCCCTGTAGCCGGTGTCGGTCGTCGCGCAGCGGCGTGACGATCTCGGCCGCGCGAAATCGGCTCCCGTCCCTGCGAACGCGCCAGCCCTCGGCCTCGTACCCCGATTCCTCGAGGGCGCGGGTCAGCGTCTGATCGGGCCGACCCCGTTCGACCGCTTCGTCGGCGTACAGCGCCGAAACGTGAGTGCCGACGATTTCGCCCGCGCGGTAGCCAAACACCGACTCGGCGCTTCGGTTCCAGCGATCGACGTAGCCGTCGGCGTCGAGTCGAACCAGCGCGCAGCGCTCGCTCGCCGCCAGCAGCGATCGAACGACGCTGCCGTCGCTTACGGTCCGTTCGCTCCCGGCGCGGTCGCTCGACCCCGTTTCGAGCGACGCGAACTCGTCGACGATCTCGGCGTCGGTCGGGCTCGGCAAGTACGACTCGAGGGCCTCGAAGCTCCCCCAGCCGCCGACCCGTTTGACGACGAGCGGGTTGATCCCGTGATCGGTCAGCGCGGTCTCGAGGAAGTACCGCCGGAGGTCGTTCGTCGAGATCGACTCGAGGGCCGGCTCGTCGAACCGGTCGCTCGCCCGCTCGGCGACCTCGACGAGGAGCATCTGCAGCCGCCGGGTCGAGACCGAAAACACCGGCTCGTCGCTCGAGAGACCGTTGCTCCGGGCGTACCGTCGAAGTTCTCGCTCGATCGACGTCGGCAGGTACGCGACGCGGGAGTCGGGCAGGCGAAGCAGATACCGGGGCGGCTCGGTCCGGACCTGGTCGATGGCGTCGATCGTCACCCGCTTCAGTTCGGCCGGCCGGAGGCCGACCTCCCCACAACAGCGGACGACCAGCGCCTCCCGGTAGGTCTCGGCGGCGTCGAGAAGCGACTCGTACTGCTCGCGGGTGATGGCGGCGGACTCCGGCTCCTCGAGGCTCACGCTTCGGCTATTCTGAGTCCGCGAAAATAACTGTATCGACACCGACCGAGTAGGCGACCGATACTCGCCAGAACAGCGACCGAGGAGGGGAAGATTAAATTTCGCGAGCGTTGCGTTCGCGAAGCGTACTACTCCGTCTGTACCTCGGTCTGAATCTCCCCGACGATCTCGGGGTTGCGAAGCGCGCTCGTATCGCCCAGCTGATTACCGTTCGCGACGTCCTCGAGCAGCCGTCGCATGATCTTCCCCGAGCGGGTCTTGGGCAGTTCGGGCGTGAAGACGACCGACTCCGGGGTGGCGATCGGGCCGATCGAGGACTCGATGCTCGCGACGATCCGGTCGCGGAGGTCGCCGTCGGGATCGCAGTCGGCCTCCGTGCTGACGTAGGCGTAGACCTCGGTTCCCTCGGCCTCGCTCGAGCGACCGACGACGGCGGCCTCGACGACCCCGTCGACGCCGGTGATCGCGCCCTCGATCTCCATCGTGCTCAGCCGCCGCCCGGCGACATTGATGACGTCGTCGACCCGACCCATAACGGTGATGTAGCCGTCCTCGTCGATCGTCGCTGCGTCGCCGCTGAAGTACCACCACCGATCGTCGTCGGGTTCGGCGAACTGACTCCAGTACTCCGAGCGGTACCGCTCGTCGCCGTCGTACAGGGTGCGGGCCATTCCGGGCCACGGACGGGCGAGAACGAGATAGCCGGTCTCGCCGGGCTCGACGCGGTCGCCCTCGGCGTCGACGACGCGGGCGTCGATCCCCGGCAGCGACGGGCCGGCGGAGCCGGGTTTCATCCCGTCGACGCCCGGCAGCGTCGAGACCGTGATCGCGCCGGTCTCGGTCTGCCACCAGGTGTCGACGATCGGCGCCTCGCCGCCGCCGATGTGGTCCCGGTACCAGTTCCACGGGCGGGCGCTGATCGCCTCGCCGACGGTGCCGAGCAGCCGCAGCGACGAGAGGTCGTGTTTCGCGGGGTACTCCTCTCCCCACTTCATGAACGCGCGGATCGCCGTCGGCGCGGTGTAGAAGACGTCGACCGCGTTCCGATCGACGATCTCCCAGAGGCGATCCCGATCCGGGTAGTCGGGCGTCCCCTCGTACATGATCGTCGTCGTCCCCAGCGCGAGCGGCCCGTAGACGATGTAGGAGTGACCGGTGATCCAGCCGATGTCGGCCGCACACCAGTACGTATCTTCGGGCTTGACGTCGAGCACCGCCCGCGAGGTCCAGGCGACGTGGGCGAGGTAGCCACCCGTCGTGTGGACGACGCCTTTCGGCTCGCCGGTCGTCCCGGAGGTGTACATCAGGAACAGCATATCCTCGGCGTCCCGGGTGACCGGTTCGACGGTCTCGCCGGCGTGGGCCGCGACCAGCTCGTCGTAATCGTGCTCCTGCTCGCCGAGCACGTGGGGGAGGTCCTCGCCGAGCCGGTCGACGACGACGGTCTCGACGTCCTGCTCGAGGGAAATCAGGGCGTTGTCGGCCTTGCTCTTCTGGTTGAACGCGTCACCTCGGCGGTAGTAGCCGTCGCAGGTCACGAGATACTCGCTGTCGGCGGCGTCCATCCGGGTCGCGAGCGCGTCCGCGGACAGCCCCGCGAAGACCACCGAGTGGGGCGCGCCGATCCGGGCACAGGCCAGCATCGCGATCGGCAACTCGGGGATCATCGGCAGGTACAGCGTGACGATGTCGTCCTCCTCGACGCCGAGATCCAGCAGCGTCGCCGCGAACTCGTTTACCGCCGTCGCCAGATCCTGGTAGGTGTAGGTCTCGCGCTCGCCGCGCTTTCCCTCCCAGCGGATCGCCGCGTGGGTCTTCCGTCCGGCCTCGAGATGCCGATCCAGACAGTTGTACGAGGCGTTGAGCGTCCCCCCGGAAAACCATTCGTAGAAGGGGGCGTCGCCCTCGTGGAGGACGGTGTCGTACTCGCGCTCCCAGGAGAGCAGGTCGCCTGCTCGTTCCCAGCACTCGGGCCACTCCGCCTCGAACGCCTCGTAGATGGCCTCGTCGGTCACGTTCGCCTGCTCGACGAACGACGCGGGCGGGTCGTGGGACGGGCCGGCAGGCACCGACGGATCGGCGTCCCACCCGTTGCGGTCGACCATGTCTTAGTTGACTCGAGGTCGTTCAGTCGAATAAACGTTCCTCCGATCGCCGCCGTCGAACGGGCAGCGAGTGCGCTCGGTGCGGCTTCCGGCGGGCGCTACGAGCGCACGGAGTCGATGTCCTCGACGTCGCCGGCCTCGGCCTCGGAGTGGCGGACGACGTAAACGTCGTAGCGGTGGTCGTTCGCGACGGGGCTGCCGACGCTCGACTGTGGGGAGATCACCGAGCCGGCGTTCTCCGAGCCGATGAAGACGACGCTGGCACCGATCTCGCCGGCGATCCGTTTGATCTCCCGGACGACGTTCGTCGTCGCCGTCGCAGTCGGCTCGTCGGAGGTGACGCGCTCGACCCGGACCGTCGCCTCGGGTGCGATGTCCTCGATCCGTCGTCGCATTCCCGAGGCGATCATCTCGGGATCGAACGGCTCTCCCTCGCTAATCCAGCCTCGATCGCGGGCGTACCCCTCGTCGTCTGGGATCACGGTCAGAGCGATGACGTCCTCCTCGAGGAGGTCGCCGAACGTCGAGGCGCGCTCGAGGGCCTTGCGGGCTAACACCGAACCGTCGAACGGAACGAGCAGCGACATTACGACTATCCACACTGAGAGCGGAGGTAAATGTTCGGTCTCGAACAACCGATCGAAGCGAAACGACAGCCCATCAGGGTCGACCGGAACGACCGAAGACATACTATCCATCATATATTCTACCCTTCCAGGTAATAGTCAGATGCCATTCCTATCTGGCGAGTACCCCATCTACTTCGTCCATATATCATTGGAAATTGCTTTAGACAGGCGGTAGTTGCGTGTCCGGAGGCTAACTCAGTTCCTCCCTCGATCGGTAGCTTAATTCTATCGAAGACGTCGTTATATAGGTTTCTAACAGCAATCGATCGATCGACATTCGGATCTTTTTCTCTACATAGTATGTATATTCTTATATAATACTATAACATATATGTCCACTTCGGTATCGAGAATGTCGATCTTCAGTGGCACGTTCGCGCTGACAGAAACCGGGTCCCGCTACGGTAGCCGATCGTCAAATCCGAACACTACCGGTGATCGTAGACGCGCCAGACGTCGACGTCCTCCTGGGTGTAGGGGTCGTGAACAGACGTCCTCGGGCGAAACGCCCGCCTCGTCGGCGCCTGTCGGTAGAAATCGTCGATCGACGCGCTCGACGCTCAGCGCCGACCCGATCGGCTCCCGGTTGAACCCTGCGGCCGACGGCCGGGTCCTCGCGAGGCCGGCTGTATCGTGAGCGATCGCTACGCGCTCGCCGGCCGTTCCGCCGGCGGGAGCCGAACCGTCTCGACGATCGGTTCGTCGAACGGGAGTCGCATTCGGATCTCGCCCCCGCTTCGCTCGACCGTCTCGAACCCCATCCGTCGGTAGACGTGGCACGCACGCTCGTTTTCGGCGTCGACGTCCAAAACGAGTGCCTCGTGGCCGGCGTCGGCGGCGTACGCGATCAGCTGTCGGCAACACTCGCTTCCGATCCCCCGATCGTGGTACGCGGGGTCGACGAAGACGAGGAACTGGGGCTCGACGCTCGAGCGCGGGGCGTAGGCCGCGTGGCCGGCGACCCGACCGTCGTGGACCGCGACGACCGCGAACCCGCGCTCGAGGAGCCGCTCGAGCCAGTTCTCGATCCGGCCGCGGCCGACCGGTGGCAAGCCCATCGATCGATGCGCGTCGGGGTACCCCTCGTACATCGAGACGAGGTCCTCGAAGTGCAACGGGGAGTACGGTTCGACTAGGACCGGTTCGCCGCGCTTGTCGACGAACCGCGGACACCGTGGCGGGCACTCTGCGGTTCCGTCGCAGTTCTTGGGGTCCCACGCGCTGCAGGTATCGGGTGTCATCGACGTTCACGTATGAATTGTTGCCACAGAAACCTCACTCTTCACCCGTGTATGTGCGGCATTTAAATAGAGAAGCGGCTCGCGATTACTGCTCCGGGCTGACTGTGACGACCGGGCGGTCGGTACCGAGGATGACCGACTGGGTCACACTGCCGAAGATGACCTTGCCCGTCGGCGTCCGTTTTCGACCCGACAGACAGATCAGATCGACGTCCCGTTCGTCGGCAACCGCGATGATCTCGGGGGCCGGATCCCCGCTCGTCTCGTAGTACTCGTAATCGATGCCGCTCTCGTCGAACGCGTCGGTGACGTGGCGAACGCCGTCGAGTTGCGGTATCGATTGGCCCTCCGGGTTCTCCTGGAAGACGTGAGCGAGGACCGCCGACACCTCCTCCGTCGCCGCCGGGAGCGACTCGATCATGGATGCCTGTGCGAGCGCCCGCCGCTCGTCCGTATCGAGCGCGACCAGTACGCGATACATACTCCGAGAAATCGTGGTCTATCATCATAATTTCGAGGGTCGAGGAGTCCCAGATCGAGGGACCGTTGCACGGCTCCCGGCCGAGCGATGGCCCCTATTCCCTGCCGGCGGTAGTTTTTTAGCGAACATAGTTTTTTCAATAAAACGGCATCATATCGTTCAGATCTGCCGATTTCGACCCCTTCCGTAACCCCACCGCCCGCATCCATAATATAAAACCCCTACAAATAGCGGTCGATATTTATGACCTACTGTATTCAACTGAGTGTATGGGTCGGGATGACAGACACCATGGGAGTAGGCGGCAGGTTCTCCGCGCCGTCACCGCAGGGAGCGTCGCCGGACTGACCGGTCTGGCGGGCTGCGTGGGGGATCCAGAAGAGGCAGCGAACGGGGAGGAAGCGTCCGACACGATCGAGCTCGCGGTTCTCGAGCCCTTCACCGGTCCGTTCAGCGATCTCGGGGAGGAACGGACCCAGGGAACCGAACTCGCGATCGAGCAGATCAACGACAGCGACGAGTACGAGTTCGAGATCGAGTACGAGACCTACGACACGCAGTCGGATCCCGAGGACGCGCTCTCGGAGGCTCGCGAGGCGGTCCAGTCCCAGGGAGCACAGTTTCTCACCGGCTGTATCTCGAGCGACGTCGCACTGTCGATGAACGACTTCGCGCTCGACAACGAGGTGCTGTACACGCCGGGCGCGGCAGACGTCGCGATCACGGGCGAACGGTGCAACGAGTACGTCTTCCGCTTCGAGACAAGCACGGCCCAGATCGCCGAGGCAATGGCACAGTGGACCTACGAGGAGCAAGGCGACCAAATTTTCTACCACCTTGCGGACTACGCATATGGCGAGTCCGTACGAAACGAATTCGAGAGTCGGATGGAGGAGCTGAGCGACGACTACGAGGCCGTCGGCGAGACCCGCGCCGAGTTCGGCGCGACCGATTTCGAGGCCTACATCACGCAGATCGAGAGCGCGGCCGACGAGGCCGACGCGGTCGTGATCGGGAGTACCGGCGGCGACCTCGTCGCGTTTCTGGCCCAGGCCGCCGACCGCGGGCTACCCGACGA
>NZ_JBLRWX010000017.1:0-43339 GCF_047921035.1 Natronococcus sp. | reverse complement strand
CGCCCGCCAGCCGCTCCCGGTGGGGCTCGAGGACAGCCTCCACGGCCGACTCGAGGCGGGCCGTTCGCACGTCGACGTTCGGTCGCCAGCCGCCTCGACCGTCCTCGTCGACCGCGGCCAGACGAACGCGGCTCACGGCCGCACCTCCGGAACCTCGAGTTCCTCCTCGGCGGTCTCGGCTGCCAGGTCGTAGGCGGTTTCGGCCAGCGCGAGCGATCGCCGCCCGTCGAGCCCGCTGACGGGCGGCTCCTCGCCGGTTCGGATCGCCTCGCAGAAGTCCGCCAGCGCGTCGTAGTGGGCCCGCAGGTAGAACGTGGGGCCGAAGACGGTCCGCTCGCCGCCGACGCGGCTGGCGACGTTCTCGAGGGCCGCCCGGGCCGCGTCCGCGTAGAAGTTCTCCGGGAGGTGGTCCCGGTTGGTGATCGTCCCCGTGATCCCCTCGAGGCGCAGCCGCGTGTTCACCTCGGGCAGCTTCTCCCACTGGTAGGAGCCGCAGTGTAGCGTGATCGTCGTTTCCGTCTCCGGCGCCCGCAGGAGAACCGTCGCGGCGTCCTCGACGGGGATCTCGAGGGTGTGTCCCATCGTCGCGTCCCGGACCTCGAGGTCGCCGAACAGCCACTCGAGGACGTCGAAGCAGTGGACTCCGAGTTCGAGCAGGGAGCCGCCCCCGACCGCGTTCGGATCCAGCGGCCAGGAGGGGGGCGCGGTGTCCGCGGGCGGTCGGCCGAGCGGACCGTCGTTGAGCCGGGTGATCGAGGCGTAGGGGACGTGGCCGACGCCACCCTCCTCGTAGGCCGACTTGACGCCGACCATGTCGGGCTGGTATCGGAGGGTGTGGTCGACGCCGACCGCGATCCCCGCCCGTTCAGCGGTCTCGAGCATCCTGTCAGCTTCCTCCGTCGAGCGAGCCAGAGGTTTCTCGACGAAGACGTCGATCCCGTACTCGGCGGCCCGTTCGACGGCCTCGGCGTGGAGAAACGGCGGAAGCGCGACGACCGCGGCGTCGAGTTCCTCCGCCGCGAGCAACGCCGCGTAGTCGTCGTACGTTCGCTCGACGCCGGCCCGCTCGACTCGAGCGCGGTTCTCCGGGACCGCGTCTGCGGCCGCGCGGACCTCGACGCCGGGCATCGCCAGCGCCGATTTCAGATGCACCATGCCGATGTTCCCGACCCCGAGAACGCCGATCGAGAGCGGCTTCGAGTCGGTCGACCGGCCGCGAAACTGTGAGAGCATTCGCTCGAGAACGTGGTGGCTGCGGGCTTTGTTATCGCCGTCGTACCGCCGTCGAACGGCGAGTAGATCGCCCCTTCCGCACGAATACGCGGCCTAGACGGTGGCGGATCGGTCGGCGAGCCCGAACTCAGGGCTGTCTCGCCGTCGCCCGGCTATCGATGCCGCTTGCGGCCCCGTCGATCCCGTCGACCGTGTTCGTTCGGCGGGCGACGTCCGCCATCGTCTCGACGGTGAGTTCGCTCTCGGAACGTCGCTCGTCGAGATAGGAGAGGACCGCTCGCATCCGTTCGTCGTCGCGCCCGTGGGTGAGGTTGTTCGGGTGGAGCCACATGTGAAAGACGCCGTCGGTGTCGACGGCCTCGTCGATGCCGCGGCGGGCCAGCACGACCATCGGGTCGCTCCAGACCGATTCGGCGACCGTCCGCGCGGGTCCCTCGAAGCCGAACAGGAACAGCGACGCCGGGACGTTCACCAGCCCGTACTCGTCGACGGTCGGCTCGACGATCATCGATCGATCCCGGAGCGTCGAGTCGAAGAGCCCCCGGATCCCGTCGTGGGTCGGCGACCGACCGCGGTAGGCGCCGATTCCGTACTCGGCGAGCACGTCGCGGTGCCCGATATCGTTTCGCGGGTAAATAAACGAGTCGACCGTCTGCCCCCACTCGCGGGCCAGCTCGACGCTTCGCTCGAGTTCGGCCGCGGCGAGTTCGCGGTCGGTCCCGGGCCGGCCGAATAGCACGTGCGAGAAGGAGTGGCTGGCGAACTCGTGGTCGACGTCGGCGTCGAGGATCGCACGAACCAGGTCGGGACAGAACCGCAGGTCCTCGCGGTCGGCCCACTCCCCGCGCTCGCGGGCGAACCACCCTTCGGGTGCCGGGTGGTCGGCGTGTCGCCCGTCGCAGGACTCGAGCATGAGGTGGCCGACGACGGCCCACGTCGCGGGCACGTCGTACTCGGCACACAGCTCGAGCATGACTTCCCAGCCGCGTCGTCCCGCCTCGACCCGATCGGTCGGCGCGGGCTCGAGATCGTGAAACCCCCACCCGAGTTCGGCGTCGAGCGAGATCACGACGCTTCCCACAGCGTCCACCACCGTTGAGGATTGCTCATGTGGGTGCCGATAGGGGCTAAATCGTTTTGTTATGGGCGCCGTTCCACTCCGATTCTCGTCCGTTCTACCGGGTAACTGACCGATACCCGCGGCCGCTAACGAACGGCCGGCGGCCGGCCGACGAGCCGTCGGTCGGTAGGGGGAGACAACGCTCCGTCGGCCGATCTCGACCCTGGCTGAAGCCGATCTATAACAAAGCGGTCGTCGGGTCACCTGCACCACAGTAGACGTTTCCGACGTCTCGATACCCAATCATGAGCGGATCTTCCAAAGCGTCCGAGCGAGCGTTCGTCCTCGGACTCGACGGCGTACCGTGGCGACTGATCGAGCGATGGACCGACGCCGGGGAGCTTCCGAACTTCGCCCGGATGCGGTCGGAGGGAGCCTCCGGCGTCCTCGAGAGCACCCGGCCGCCGACGACGCCGCTGGCGTGGCCCTCGATCGCGACCGGGGTCTGGCCGGACAAACACGGCATCTACGGCTTCCAGAAACTCTCCGCGGAGTACTCCCAGCGGATGTACACGAGCCACGACCGCCGCCAGCCGGCCCTCTGGGAGCAGCTCTCGCCGGCCCACGTCGGCAACGTTCCGATGACCTACCCCGCCCGGGAGATCGACGGGACGATGGTGTCGGGGATGATGACGCCCTCGACCGAGCGGGAGTTCACCTACCCGCCCGAGTTCCAGTCGAAACTCGAGCGACGCGTGCCGGAGTATCAGATCAGCCTCGACTACCCCGAGTACGCCGACCGCCTCGAGGAGTTCCCCGACGCCGTCGACGAGATGCTCTCGAAACGACGCGAGCTGATGCGCCTGCAGATGGACGAGGCCGGCGACGACTGGCAGCTGTTTTTCTTCGTCTACACCGCTCCCGACCGGTTCCAGCACCTGGTCTGGGAGATGGAGCCGCTGCTCGAACACTACAAGCGACTCGACGGGATCCTCGGCGAGGTCATCGAGTACACCGACGAGCACGACGCCGACCTCTACGTCATCTCGGACCACGGCTTCGGGCCGATCGACCGGCTCGTGTACGTCAACCACATCCTCGAGCGCGAGGGCTACCTGTTCCGACAGGAGGACGAGGGCACCCGGGGCGCGCTCGCGAGCCTCGGTATCTCCCGGGACACGATCACGAACACGCTCAATCGGGTCGGCATCTCCGAGGAGATGCTCGTCTCGACGCTCCCGCGACGACTGGTCGACTCGGTCGCCGAGCAGATTCCGGGCGATCACGCCCTCTACGACGTCGACTACGACCGAACCGTCGCGTTCGTCCACGGCGCGGGCACCTGCTACGTCAACGACACCGAACGGTTCGAGCACGGAGTCGTCGAACCGAGCGAGATCCCGAACGTCAAGGAGACACTCGTCGAGGTGTTCGAGTCCGTCACCGAGGCCGACGGGACTCGAGTGCTCGAGGTCTTCGACGGCGACGAACTGTTCCCGACCGACGACCGGTCGCCGGATCTGGTCGTCAACGGTCGGGACGGCTACGACTCGCGGAACACGATCACGGACGAGCCGTTCGGCGAAACCGGCACGTACGCCGCCAGCCACCGCAGCAAGGGGATCATGCTCTGTCGGGGCCCCTCGATCGACGCCGGAGCGACGCTTCGGGGCGCCCGCGTCGTCGACGTCGCGCCGACCCTGCTCCACGGGATCGGGGAACCGATCCCGGAGAACACCGACGGCCGCGTGCTGTTCGACGCCTTCGACGAACGGGCGACCCCCTCGCGGACGAAGGTCGAACGAACTAGCGTCTCCGGGACCGGCGGCGGCGAGGTCGAGGAGGACTTCTCCGACGTCGAGGATCGGCTGAAGGGACTGGGATACATGGAGTGACCGACGATGCGGGCTCGGCGGGCCCGCACTCGAGGCCGACCCCCACGGCTGACGTCGCCGCCCGAGGCCTGCAAGCACAGCGACTACCCCCCGTCGGCCCGCAGTGTCACGCATGGTCGACGAGGATCTCGAACTCGAGCGCGACGTCGGCGAGGCAACGATCGTCTACGACGACCCCGACGAGGGAACCGTCGAGAAGACGGTGCCGAACGAACACGTCGCCTACTTCCAGGACCACTGGATCATCAAAACGGACGAAGACGAGGAGGGCCGCGACATCGTTCGCCGGATCCCGGCACAGCGGGTCCACTACGTCGAGCGATCCGTCGAGGAGTTCGAGGAGGAAGTGAGCACGCTGGTCGATCAGGTCCAGTCGTTCGCGTCGGATCTCCGGACGAAGATCCCCGTCGGCGGCGGTAGCGCCGGCCGCCGCGAGCGCGAACGCGAGGACACCGACCCGATCAACGTCGATATCGACGAACCCGAGGACGACGATCCGATCGGCCGATAGGATCGCCGCGCCGCGTCCTCGTTTTTCCCGACTATCCACCCGGAGTCGATCCGCCTACTCGAGTCGAGACTCCGAACGCACGACGAACGTCACCTCGACGCGGATCGGCGCCGGACCGGCGACGCGACGCGCCGGGGCGCTCAACCCGACTCCTCGAGGAACCCGAGCACCGCCTCGACGAACCGCTCCGGCCCGGTCGCCTGGACGACGTGTCCGTGTCCCGCCACCGTCTCGTCCCGGGCGTTCGGGAGCGTCTCCTCGCCGTTCCCTACCGATCGGAGCGAACCAGCCGGAGCCCCGTCCTGGCTGCCGTCCAGGCCGGATACACTCTGTTGTAGACGCCGTTGGGTGCGTTTCTCGCGCCCGCCCGGAGGAGCCGGTGGGACAGCGGCGGGCCCGACTCGGAGACGAGGTCCTCGAGGTCCGCCCGCTCGAGCCACTCGAAGAAGGCGCGTTCGGTCGCCGACTCGGGCTCGACCTCGCGTGCGCGCTCGCGGATATCTTCCCACATGTAGCGCTCGTCCTGGCCGAGCACCCACTCGCCGCCCTCGAGGGCGACCCGCAGTCGCTCGTACTCGTGGTCGGCAAAGGGGTAGCCGTGGGCGGTCGGCTCGAGGCCCGCGAGGCGGAGGCCGACGGCGGTCCGGTAACACTTCTCGCAGCGCCCGCAGTTCCCCTTCATCTGACGGTTGCAGGTCTGCAGCTCGAGGTTCGGGGCGTCGCTCCGGACGTAGTCGGCGATGGCGTCGAGTCGCTCCTGGCGAGTGAGTTCGTAGCCGTCGTGGTGACACCGGGTGCCCGCCCAGCGGACGTTGTCGTCGATGTCGGGGCGGGAGCCCCACTCGAGGTCGATCCCCGCCCAGTGGGTGGCGGCGACGTAGAGATCCGTCATCCCGCGGGCGTACGCGAGCGGCGCACAGAGCCCGAGCAGGCCGAGTCCGTGGCCGACGGAGCTGTACCAGGCGCCGTCGACGTGGCGCTTGTAGTGGGCCAACAGCATCGGGTGATCGAGGAAGGAGAGCATGTTCGACTCGAGGAACGCCGTCTCGAGGTCCCGTTCGGCCGCAAAGGACTCGACGCGGTCGGTGAGGTGACGCCACTTGTCGTCGTCGGCAGGATCGGGCGTGATCGTCCAGCCGCGGATGCTGATCAGCGTCGGCTCCTCCTCGCGGTGGCGGACGTACGAACACGTCGAGTCGACGCCTCCCGTGAACAGCAGGCCGCTCTCGCCGTCGCCCTCGCCGTCCGCCGGCGGGTCGGGATCGATCGTCCGCCGGGCATAGAGGGTGCCGCCCTCGAGGAAGTCGTACATCCCGCAGAGCGTTTCCTTCACGTCCTCGAGCGCGCGGGCGAACGTCGCGTCGACGGTCTCGACGTAGACGTCGGCGCCGTTGGCCCACGCGACGGGACAGACCTGCGCGAGGACGGGAATCGCGAGGATCCCCTCGGGG
Organism: Natronococcus sp.; assembly: GCF_047921035.1. Lineage (NCBI taxonomy): Archaea > Methanobacteriati > Methanobacteriota > Halobacteria > Halobacteriales > Natrialbaceae > Natronococcus > Natronococcus sp. The sequence continues at coordinate 37,189 of NZ_JBLRWX010000017.1, read as the reverse complement.
ACGTCGGCGATCGGCACGTCGTACTCGGTTCGAAACGGCTCGCCCGTCAGGAACCGCTCGAGGTCGGGCGTGGCGCGGGCCTCGCACTCGAGGGTTCGTCCGTCGACGGTCGGCCGTTCGATGATGATAGCACTCATAGACTAGTTCGTCTCTCCCAGAGCACGCCGAGGGCGCACAAAAAGCATCAACGTCGTTGACTCGTCCGCAACCGGAGAAACCGGCCCGTAGCCGCTCGTCCGAACCGGACAGGGACGGCATACTCGTCGCCGGTCGCGACGATCCGGCGGACCCGCCGTCGAGCCGGGCTCTCGGCGGTCGTCGTCCGGTCGACGGGCCTCGACCGACCGCCGCTCGGTTCCGTTCCGCGAACTCCAAACCGCCTCGAGCGGGCGTCGGGACCGGAATCGACGTAGGTTCCCTATAACAAACCCCGCCGTCGACGTCGCTCGCGCCAGGACATGTGTATCGCGACACCACCGAGGAGACGTCGGACCGCCAGCCCATGAACCGATCGACGCTCGACTGGCTCTTCGCCGCCGGCTTTCTCGCGCTCGCGGCCGGAATCGCGCTCGCTCGGAACGATCCCGCGACCACCTACGAGTCGTCGGTCTACACCGGGACGCCGACGCCGGTCTGGATCCTGTTCGCGCTGGCGCTGGCGATCGCCGTCAGCGCGAGCCTGACCTGTTACGGGCGCCAGCAGGCGGTCGGAATCGGGCTGGGCGCCGCGACGGTGACGTCGATCGTGAGCCTGCCCGTGATCCGGGGCTACTACTTCTACGGGATGGGCGACGCCCTCTCGCATCTGGGCTGGACCCGAGACATCGTCGAGGGGGAGATGGCGGCCCACGAACTGCTCTACCCGGCCGTCCACTCGCTGGGTTCGATCTTCTACTTCCTCGGGGGAATCCCGATCGAGCGCGGCCTGCTGTTCGCGCTCGTGGTTACGTTTGTCCCGTTCCTGATCTTCGTTCCCCTCGCCGTGCGGGATCTGAGCGGGAACGCGCTCGCGGTCGGCGTCGCGGCGATCGTCTCCTGGATGGTCCTGCCGATCAACAACGTCGCGACCCACATGGGCGTCCACACCAACTCGAACGCGCTGTTTCTCGTTCCCGTCGTCGTCTTCGCGGTCGTCGCCTTTCTCCGTCGGCGCGCGACGATCGAACGGCTCCCGTTCGGACTCTCGCCGTTCAGCGTCCTGGTGTACCTCTCGGCGATCGCTCTCCTGCTGGTCCACCCCCAGCAGATGGCCAACGTCGTCGTCTTCGTCGCCGCGATCAGCGGCGTCCAGTACCTCGCTCGTAGGCGGTACGCCGACCACCCGATGCTCGAGCAGCCGACGCTGCACAGCCAGACCGTCGTCCTCGGGACGATCTTCGGCCTCTGGGCGGTGAGCAACCAGCGGTTCCGCGACGCCGTCGAGGGGTTCGTCACCGGAATCTTCGCGGCGGACGTCGGCGCCGGCGCGGAGATCGACCAGCAGGGCGGGTCGCTCACCGAGATCGGCGGCAGCCTCGCGGAGCTGTTCGTCACGATGTTCCTCGACGCCGCCGTGATCGGGCTGGTCGTCGGACTGTTCCTCCTGGTCGCCGTGATCGGACGCACGGCGCTGGACGCGGAGGGGCGGTCGCTGATCACGTACTTCACCGCCGCGCTCGTCCCCCTCGGGGGGATGTTCCTCCTCTACTTCCTCGGCACGCCCAACATGGCGTTTCGCCAGATGGGCTTTATTTACGTCGTGCTGACGATCCTCGCGGGCGTCGCGATCGCACACGGGGTCGGCGGGCTCTCCCGGTTCATCTCGAGGCCGGGTGCAACCGCCGTCGCAACGGTGATCCTCGGCGCCTGTCTCGTGCTCGGACTGATGACGGTCTACGCCTCGCCGATCATCTACAGTCCGGGCCAACACGTCCCGGAGGGGACGTACAACGGCTACGAGACGGGTATGGACCGCGGCGCCGACGACACGCCGTACGTGGGGATCGGCTACGACCCCTACCGGCTCGACCACGGCATCAACGGGCTCGAGGGCGAGGAGTCGCTGACCGCGGGCACCGCGGCCAGCGGCGAACTCGACGCCGACGCGTTCAACGAGGGGAACTACAGCGGCGCGTACAACGACGCCGACCACTACATCGTCATCTCCTCGTTCGACGAGACCCGCGAGTTCGACGTCTACCAGGGGCTGCGCTACGAGGAGACCGCCTACCGCGGGCTCGAGTACGACCCGTACGTGGACCGAGTGATCTCGAACGACGACTTCCGGATGTACGCGGTTACGGGCGGCGACGACGAGTAAGATCGAATCGGAGCTCGCTCCTCGAGCGAGGACTCGACCCGTCGCTCCGGCGGTCGGTACCAGTAGATAGCGGCGCGGTTTTGTCCTGCAGAAGGCTGCGCGAAACTCGCGGTCAGTAGAGACGACTCACTCACCGCTCGCTACGCTCGCGCTTCGATCGTCGTTCCGCAGAGAGACGCGCTGTCGCGCGTCTCGGACGGCTGTTCGCCCAGTAGAAACTGCGAGCGAAGCGAGCAGTTTGCACGCTCTACGTAACGAATCGGCCACTTCGAATTTCGACCCAGACTGAACGAAGGCATACTCCCCGCTACTGATAACCACTGTTTGATCACGATCGGTCATCGGAAAGGCCGGCTTTTCGCGGCGAATACCGAGGTTACTCGAGCGCCAGAGGTCGACGCCGTCCACGAAATCACTCCTTCACCATCGTCGCCGCGAGACTGACACTGTCGAGCGACTTTCGTATGTTCGTAACGGAACCGTTCTACATTCTGTCCAGATGGGTGATGCTGACAATATAATCTGTAAATTTAACCCAAGATAACAAGAAAAGGTTTATATCCCGTAAGGCCAGGTTACGAAACTGTATGGCGCAGCAACCCCGTACAACCGATGCGAGTAACGCGACGAATACGGACAGTAAGACGTCCTTAACCCGTCGAAGCTACGTGCAGTCACTCGCAGCGGTTGCAACGGCAGCGGTCTCGGTTGGTGCAACGGGCGCCGCCGCTGCCGACGAGCAGTACGAGGTTATCGAAGCCGAAGGCCAGACCGTCACGATCAGCGACGGAGAGACCTGGGAGAACAAACTGATCGACATGACCACCGGTGGTGACATCACCGTCATCGCCGAGGGAACCGACTGGACGATCCGAAACGTCGGCTTCCACGGCGAGAACACCTCCGGTGCCGGCTCCGCGACGTTCGGCGTCGCCGACACCGGCGGGGCGACGAGCACCGTCGAGAACGTCTACCTCGGCGACGGCTCGGACTCGCAGAACGGGTCCGGCACCGGCCACGGCCAGACCGCCTTCTGGGTCAACCCCGACCACTCCGGCCACATCGACTTCCGGAACCTCAACATCCAGGGGTTCGCGGACAACGCGATCTACGCGTCCGCGCCCGGCAACGCCGGCGGGGGCACCGTCCACATCGACGGCTGTTTCGCCGCGAACTGTTACGTCTCCCACTACCGCCTCGCGACCGAAGGCAGTCGGGTGACGAACTCGAGCGTCCTCGTCGACGAGGAGGGGTTCGAGGGACGGGGGATCTGGGCGTGGGCACCGGGTACCATCGAGGTCGACGGCTGCCAGCTCGAGATGAACGGCGCGAACACCGCGATCGACGCGGGCGCGAACGGGAACGGCACCACCGTCGTCGTCAGCGACACGGACTACGACGAGGGGGCGGGGGTCGCCGAACACGACGGCTCGAGCGTCCAGTTCGACGACGACGTCGGCACCGACCCCGAGGCGTTCGTGCCCGACGGCGTTCCGACGAGCGCCGAGGAAGCCGCAAGCGAGTAACGACCGATCCCCGCTGGCGCTGCCCTCCACCGCGCCACCGCGAACTGCCCCGCTGACGCAGCCCTCCGCTGACGCAGCCCTCCACCGATGCAGTTCTTCGCTGACGCAGTCCGCCGCTGACACGGCCCTCCGCTGTGTCCTCCACCCGCCGCTTTCCTCCTGCCGATTTTTTCGTCCGCGACTCGAGCGCGATCCGGAGCGCCGGCCGGAATAACTGTTCCTTATTTCAGAAGATCGGTGCCACGATCGAACGCCAGACTCCGGTAATCGGCAATTACTCGAGAAGCCGTCGAACACTTGTGTATATAATATTCCGTGGCATAAAATAGAAAATCTACGTAACTAATCGCCACCGCCGATTTAGTGTCTGTTAATTTTATGCGAACTAGAGGAGAAACTTTATACGGGTAGTACGGAATTACTCGATTGCAATGGCACGCGAACCTTCGGTACTTGATGCGGAGCGGTTCGGCGGTGACGGCGACGAGCCGTCGGAAACGGGCGGTAATCCCGGATTACTGGATCGGCGGTCCTACCTGAAACTGGCGGGGACGACGACCGCTGCGGCGGCCTTCGCGGGCGTCGCGAGCGCGGACGACGACTACGACGTCGTCGAGGCCAGCGGGCAGACGATCCAGATCGGCGAGGGCGAGACCTTCGAGAACACGCTGATCGACGTCTCGAACGGAAACGGGATCCTGCTGAACGTCACCGGCGCCGGCGCCACGATCCGGAACGTCGGCTTTTCGGGGCTCTACCAGGGCGGGGACTTCGCGATCACGATCAACGTTCCCGCCGGCGACGTCCTCGTCGAGAACGTCTACCTCGGCGACGGGGCGAACAAGAGCGGCGAGAGCTTCGTCCACGGTCCCGGCGCGGTCTTCCTGCACAAGGACAGCAACGCCGACGTCACGTTCCGCCACTGTAACGTTCAGGGGTGGCCCAACAACGGGTTCTACTGCTCCAATACGGCCAGCGGCGGCAGCGTCCGGTTCGAGTCCTGTTACGGCAAGAACAACGGCGTGGCGACGTTCCGGTGTGCGAGCGCCGAGGACGTTATCGTCGACTGCGTCGCGTACAACGACGACACCGACTACTCCACCGCGAACGGAAGCTGGGGCGGCTACACCGAACAGCACGGCCGTCCCGTCTGGGCCTGGTCGCCGGGTCCGGTCACGATCGAGGACTCGGAGTTCGCCGCCGGCCCGTACGCCGCGGCGCTGCTCACCCACCAGGGCGGGACGATCGACTTCCGGTCGGGAGCCTACAGCGGCGGGACGCAGGGCCAGGTCCAGACCGGCGACGTCGCCACCGACCCCGACCTCTCGGTCCCCGACGGTGTTCCGACGAGCGCCGAGGAAGCCGCGGCCGGCGCCAGCCAGGGATCAAGACCCTCAACTGACGACGAGGAAGACGACGCGGACGAGACCGACCTCCCGAACCGAATCCGCTTCGAGGGCGACGCCTCCGGCGCGAGCCGCTACGAGTTCGTCGTCGATGGCGAGGTCGTCCCCTCGACCGACGAGGGTGCGACGATCGACGACGGTCTCGAACTCGAGGACGGGACGGTCCACGGGAGCGTCGCCGACTGGATCGACGCCTTCCGGTTCGACGGCGACGTAGAGAGCGTCACCGTCGACGGACCCGCGACCGTCGTTCTCAACGACGAGGAGATCGACCCCGACGAGTACGGCCCCGAACTCCCCCACGTCCTCGAGCTCGAGGGCACGGGCGAGCCGGCGAGCTACGAGATCACGGTCGACGGAACCATCGAGGCCGACGACGAGGAGATCCCGAGCTCCGGCTCGACGGTTCAGGACTCCGTGACCGACGGGAGCCGGATGTTCCGCTTCTCGGGGACGCTCACCGACGTCACGTTCTCGGAAGGCGAGGCTCGAGTCTCCGTCGACGGCGAGGAGGTCGATCCCGACGAGTACGGCGACAGCGAGTTGCTTCCCCACGCGCTGGTGATCGACGGCACCGAGGCCGACGCGCCGAGCGTGTACTCCTTTACGGTCGACGGATCGGTCGTCAAATCGGAGTACCGGGACGCCTCGATCGACGACGAGGACATCATCGAGGGAGCGACCGTTCGGGGCACCGTCTCCGACTGGCGCGACGCCTACTGGTTCGAGGGCGAGATCACGGCGTTCCAGCTCGCCGGCGACGCGGCCGTCGACGTGCAGTACAACGCTCGTGATCAGTAACCGGTCGACCGCGACACGGCCCGGTCCCGACCGACGGTGACGACGGCGTTTCGCGACGCCGCTGCGGCGTCGCCACTCCCCGATTCGTCGCTCAAGTAGAAGACGGCTCCCACGCCAGGAACAGCAGCTGGCACGCGAACTGTTCCGGTACTGGATGGCGGTCCTGGGAGCCAAGCGTCACTACGAGCTAGATGAATAAAAGTCCTTCTCGAGCGCTCGCCGGCGCTCGAGGCCGCCGCTGCTCGATCGGCGGGTGAGACGACGACCGCCGGCGGGTGGTTCGGCTCCCGCCGGCTGTGGACGACGACCACGGGCTGGAGACGGGCGGACTCAGTCGATTCTGGAGAGTTTGCCGTTGACGGTCCGTTCGGCCTGCCGGTTCGTCACGGCGTGGACGACCGTCAGCACGGAGAACGCGCCGACGACCGCTCCGGCCAGAGCCATCGTCGGAACGGCGGCGAGCGGCGGGAGTCCGAGCGTCGCTGCGGCGACGACGACGATGCCGACGACGCTCAGTAGGGCGTACCACCGGTCCCACCGATCCTGCTGGTGGGTGTCGGTGTCGAGGTACATCATGAGCAGATCGGCGTTGTCCGCCAGCGTGATGAGCCCCCGGTCCTGGTCGTACTCGACGATACCGGCGTCGTCCATCTTCGGCAGATGCGTCTGGTACAGCGCGACGTACACCCGCTTTCGCTGGTCGGAGCTCAACGCGTTGACGCTCGTGTCGTTCTCCCAGGCCGCGATCTGCTCGGCGAGTTCGCCCAGGGTGACGGTCTCGTCGGCCTCGAGGAGGTAGGTTAGAACCTCCCTTCGGCGCCGGTTTTTCAGGAGTTCGAAGATGACGTCTTTCGAAAGTCGACCGTCGTCGTCGGTCTCGGTAACCGAGGCGATTTCGTCGGGAAGCGAGCTGTCGATCGACGACATCAGCGAACGCCTCCCCCATCTGTACGTCCGGTCCCCGCTGATTTCGTTCGGGACCGGTGGTTGTAGCGGTCGGGCTGTCGGGCCGACAGCGACCGCTGCAGCTTCGAAAGCGACGTTGCGATCACGATTGACACACCGTGTTGTACGCCAACACTGATTCTCTTAAGCACAACCACGTTTCGCACCGCCTGCAAAGGCGATACGGATCGGCTTCCGACCGGAGGCGACGTGAGCGGCCGAAACCGACCGCTCGAGGGCCCATCCGGCCGACAGAGCGGTCGCGGTATCGACCGATTGGCGATGCGTAGTGACCACGTACGGCTGGGTCGGGCGGACCGGCGTCGAGGACGGACGGGTCGGTAACGCGACACTGGATCGATGCCTTCGACTGCAAGGCTATAAAGTCGGCCGACGGTTCGAACCCGCAAACGGGGCTTACACGATGAACGTGAGATTTACCTTATGTCCCCGCTGAAACGATAGAATCGACGGGTATTCGCCGGCCGCGACCGGCGGTCGGGTGAGACGCGTCCCATCGAACGGGCGTTCTCGAACACCGTTCTCGACGCGAGTCCCGTTTCGGTATCGGGTGGAAATGCGACGACGGCTCGGTCATCGCACGTTCACTCGATGGCGCTTTCGGACACGAATCAGTAAGTCTCGGTTTCTCGCGAAACCATGTGACCCCCTTACAGTGTCGGGACGGGTTCTCGGTACTGATGACGCGGTCCATCGTCGATCACGCCAGAGCCGAATCGGAGTCACGGAGTCGGGAGGCTGCCCGCTGTCCCGACTGTGAAACCGAGACGATCGTTCACGATCCGGACCGCGGCGAGCGGGTCTGCGAGGAGTGCGGGCTCGTCCTGACCGAGGATCCGATCGACTACGGGCCGGAGTGGCGGGCGTTCAACGCCCAGGAGCACGACGAGCTCTCCCGGGTCGGCGCGCCGCTGACCCAGTCGATGCACGACCGCGGGCTGACGACGACGATCGACTGGCGAAACCGCGACGCGAACGGCCACTCGATGTCGGCCGACAAACACGGCCAGCTCCATCGACTCCGGGTCTGGCAGGAGCGCATCCGGACGAAAAACGCCGGCGAACGCAACCTCAAGTACGCGCTCTCGGAGATCGATCGGATGGTCAGCGCCCTCGGGGTTCCGAAACCGGTCAAGGAGACGGCGAGCGTCATCTACCGGCAGGCCCTCGAGCAGGATCTCATTCGGGGCCGCTCGATCGAGGGCGTCGCGACCAGCGCGCTGTACACGGCGTGTCGCAAGGAGGACATCCCGCGCAGCTTAGAGGAGGTAACCGCCGTCTCCCGGGTCGATCAACGGGAGATCGGACGCACATACCGGTACATCGCGGACGAACTCGGGATCAACCTGGAGCCGACGAACCCTCGACAGTTCGTCCCGCGGTTTTGCTCGGAGCTCGAGGTCGACAACCACGTCGAGTCGAAGGCGATCGAGATCATCGACGAGACGACCACGCAGGGACTGCACTCGGGGAAGTCGCCGACGGGATTCGCCGCCGCGGCCATCTACGCCGCGGGGTTGCTCTGCGATGAGACGATCCCTCAGCGAGCGGTCGCCGACACGGCACAGACGACCGTCGTCACCGTCAGAAACAGGTACCGCGAGCAGCTCGAGGCGATCGACCAGCAGCCGGCTACATGATCGACCGCTCGTTCTCGCTGTAGACGTCGTCGTCGAGCAGCACGTGCAGGTTGGCGTAGGGGACGAACGCGACGAACTCGTCGTCACCGTTGTACAGCTCGAGGCCGTCGTCCGTTCGGTCGTACCGTTCGCAGACGATCTGTCCCTCGGGGAGAATCGCGCGGAGCATGCACCGTGTGTTACGCTGTCGATCCGCATATAGTGTGGGGACCGCCCGTTTCGGAGTCCCGAACGTAACCGGTTTACCCGTACTCCCGCTACAAGCTGGCAGTGACCGACCACTCCTCGACCGACGCCGACGACGGTACCACCGGCGAGGTGACGGACGAACCGACCGACGAGGAGCCCACGATCGCCGAGTTCCACGACGCCTCCCAGCGAGAGGGCTCCCCGGTGCTCACCGCGGCCGCCGTCGCTCGCGCCCTCGAGATCCCCCACGAGGAGGCCAGCGAGCGACTCGAGACCCTCGCCGCCCGGGGCGACCTCGAGCGCCTCTCCGTGTCGACGGATCCCGTCGTCTGGTACCCCAGCGAACTCGAGGACCTCACCGACCGCGAGCGCGTCGTCGTCTTCCCGAAGCGCCGGGAGATCGTCGTCGATCGACCCGACCAGTTCACGCGGGCGCAGCTCTCGCAGTTCGCCCACCTCGCGGACGCCAACGGCGAGCAGGGGTACCGCTACGTCGTCCGACCGGAGGACGTCTGGAGCACGCCCCACGACTCCTTCGAGGACCTCGCCCGGACGATGCGCCAGGCGCTGGGTCAGCGCAACGATGAACTCGAGGAGTGGGTCCACAGCCAGTGGGACCGCGCCCACCAGTTCCGCCTGACCACCCACGAGGACGGCTACACCGTGCTCGAGGCCCGGACGCCGGAGGTCATGGGCAACGTCGCCCGCCAAAAGCTCGACGAGGAGCACGTCCACGCACCCATCTCGGAGACCGAGGACTGGGTCCGCGAGGGAGCCGAGGCCGCGATCAAACGAATTCTGTACGAGGCGGGCTACCCGGTCCAGGACCACCGCGACCTCGAGTCCGGCGAGGAACTCGAGATCGACCTCGAGGTCTCGCTGCGGGACTACCAGCGCGAGTGGGTCGACCACTTCGCCGAGGCCGGCGAGGGCGTGTTCGTCGGCCCGCCAGGCAGCGGCAAGACCGTCGCCGCGATGGGAGCGATGGCCCACGTCGGCGGCGAGACCCTCGTCCTCGTACCGAGTCGCGACCTGGCTCGCCAGTGGGCCGAGACGATCGAGGAGTACACCTCGCTCGAGCCCCACCAGATCGGCCAGTACCACGGCGGGCAGAAGAACGTTCGGCCGGTGACGATCGCGACCTACCAGATCGCGGGGATGGATCGCCACCGCTCGCTGTTCGACGACCGCGAGTGGGGGCTCGTCGTGTTCGACGAGTGCCAGCACGTCCCCTCGGATATCTACCGACGCAGCACGCATCTGCAGTCCCGCCACCGACTCGGGCTGTCAGCGAGCCCGATCCGGGAGGACGACCGCCAGAAAGAGATCTTCACCCTCGTCGGCCCGCCGATCGGCACCGACTGGGAGGCGCTGTTCGAGGCCGGCTTCGTCGCCGAACCCGAACTCGAGATCCGCTACGTGCCGTGGGGCGACGAGGAGCAGGGGAACGCCTACGGCTCGGCGGAGGGCCGCGAGAAGTACCGCATCGCCGCCCAGAACCGGGGGAAGATCGACGAAATCCGGTACCTGCTGTCGGCCCATCCCGGCGCGAAGTCGCTGGTGTTCGTCGACTACCTCGAGCAGGGCCGGGAGATCGCCGAGGCGCTCGACGTTCCCTTCCTCAGCGGGGAGACGCCCCACCACGAGCGCCGTCGGCTGCTCGAGGAGTTCCGCCGGGACGAACGCGACCTGCTGGTGATCTCCCGGATCGGCGACGAGGGGATCGACCTCCCGACCGCCGACATGGCGATCGTCGCCTCCGGGCTCGGGGGCTCGCGACGGCAGGGAACCCAGCGAGCGGGCCGCACGATGCGACCCGCGGGCGGCGCGCTCGTCTACGTGCTGGCCACCCGCGGGACTCGGGAGGAGGAGTTCGCCCGCCGACAGCTCCAGCACCTGGGTCGGAAGGGGATCACGGTCCAGGAGCGAACCGTCGAATCCGAGTCGAGCGAGGAGTAGTTCGAGGTGTCGGTACCGATACCGGCGAGCCGTCAGTCGGCGGGGATCTCCCGGGCCGACGACCACTCGAGCATCGGCTCGAGCGCCGCCCGGAGTTCGTGGCCGCGTTCGGTCAGTTCGTACTCGACGCGCGGAGGGATCTCGTCGTACTGCGTTCGCGTCGCCAGCCCGTCGTCGACGAGTTCGTGCAGCCTGTTCGAGAGCGTCGAACTGCTCGCGTCCGGGAGGTGCGTCTCGAGCGTCGCGAACCGCATCGGCCCGTGAGCGTCGATGACGCTGATCGTCTCGAGGGCGTACTTGTTCGCGAGGAACTCGAGCGTTTCGACGAGCGGGTCGTAGTAGGCGACTTCCGGTTCGTCACAGCCACACCCGCATTCGGAAGCAGTCATACACTGACCAACAGCGGCCGGGGGTATACCTGTTTTCCGCCCTTCGCTTCGGGAGATCGAAGCGGCTGTCGGCTCCCGGACCGACTGTGGAACGGCGGACTCGACCTTATAATTCGATCCGTAATCGACAGTAACTGATGACAGATGATTCGGTTCGCTCGAACGAACCAACCGACACGGTTCCGCCGACCGAGGACGCCGTCTCGGGTCCGGACCACGACGTTTCGTTCCGCGAGGCGTTCTGGGTCTGGGTACAGGTCGCCGCCTACAGCTTCGGCGGTCCCGCCGGCCAGATCGGCGTGATGCACAAACTGCTCGTCTCGCAGAAGCGCTGGATCAGCGAGCGGCGGTTCCTCCACGCGATGAACTACACGATGTTGCTCCCGGGACCGGAGGCACAACAGCTCGCGACGTACATCGGCTGGCTGTTGCACAAAACGAAAGGCGGGATCGTCGCCGGAACGCTGTTTATCCTCCCCGGATTCGTCTCGATTCTCGTGCTCAGTATCCTCTACGCGGAGTTCAGGGAGGTGACGACCGTCGAGGCGATCTTCTTCGGTCTTCAGGCCGCCGTCCTCGCGATCGTCGTCGAGGCCCTGGTCAGAATCGGTTCTCGAGCGCTGGCAAACGCGGCCATGGTTGCCATCGCCGCGGGAGCGTTCATCGGTATCTTCGTCTTCGATATCCTGTTTCCGATAATCATTCTCGCCGCGGGACTCGTCGGCTTCTTCGGCCACCGATACGCCCCGGAGGTGTTCACCGTCATCACGGGCCACGGCTCCGACGAGGGTACCGAGGAACCAGTCGCCAGCGACGAGAGCGAGACCCCGGCGGTCATCTCGGACGAACTCGTCGCGGACCACGAACGACCGTCGACGTGGCGGGCCGCTCGCGTCGCCGTCTTCTGGGGGGCGCTCTGGTTCGGTCCGCTACTGGGCCTGTACCTCGTTCTCGGTGCCGGCCACATCTTCACGCAGGAAGGAATCTTCTTCAGCCAGGTCGCGGTCGTCACCTTCGGCGGCGCGTACGCCGTACTGGCCTACATCGCCCAGGAGGCCGTCGCGACCTACGGCTGGCTCCAGCCGGGCGAGATGATCGACGGCCTGGGGATGGCCGAGACGACGCCCGGCCCGCTCGTGCAGGTCGTCCAGTTCGTCGGCTTCATGGGGGCCTACAGAAATCCGGGAACCCTCGAACCGCTCGTCGCCGGGATCCTCGGTTCGGTCGTCGTCACCTGGGTGACGTTCGTTCCCTGTTTCCTCTTCATCTTCCTCGGTGCGCCGTACATCGAGTACCTCCGCGGAAAAGAATCGCTGACAGCAGCCCTGTCGGGGATCACCGCCGCCGTCGTCGGTATCATTCTCAACCTCGCCGTCTGGTTCGGCCTGCACGTCCTCTTCGAAGACCACTGGACGTACGAGGGGTACGGGATGGACCTCCTCGTCCCCTTCTTCGAGACGCTCGACGTCGCCGCGCTGGTGATCGTCATCGGCTCGTTCGTACTGATCTTCCGGTTCAAGCAGGGAATGCTCCGGACGCTCGCCGCAGCGATGGCCGCCGGGCTGTTCTACCATCTCGTGGTACTCGCATGATCGGACGCGTTCTTCGGGCTCGTGGGGCCGCCAGTTCGGGCTCGTCGGATCGGTCCGTCGCTTCGCGTGTACCAGATCGATTCTCACTTTTCGCTCGAGCGAGCCAAGGACCGTATCGACAATGACGCCGACTCCAAAACTCGAGACGCGCGCCCTCGGACGGGTCGTCGACGGCGAGCGCATCCTGGAGGACGTTTCGGTTTCGATTCCGGAGTCGACGGTCCTCGTCGTCGTGGGTCCGTCCGGCGCCGGCAAGTCGTCGTTTCTCAGGCTGCTCAACCGCCTCGACGAACCCACCGAGGGGACGGTGGTGCTTGACGGCGAGGACTACCGCGACCTGCCGCCGAGGGAGCTTCGCAGGCGCGTTGGTCTCGTTCCGCAGGATCCCGCGCTCGTCCCCGGAACCGTCTTCGAGAACGCCGCTCGCGGTTCGATCCTCCGAGACGAACCCGTCGATGAAACGTCTCTCGAGGAGTTGCTCGGACGCCTCGGGCTGACCGGCTACGAGGACCGCGATGTCGAGGACCTCTCCGGCGGCGAGCAACAGCGCGTCGCGATCGCCCGGACCCTGCTGAACGACCCCGACGTGCTCCTGCTCGACGAGCCGACCTCCCACCTCGATTCGGCGGCGGAAGAGCGCGTGGAGGCGCTTCTCGTCGAACTCATCCGCGGGTTCGATCTCACCGTCGTGACGGTTACCCACGACGAGGATCAGGCGCGACGAATCGGTGACCGCGTGATGATCCTCCGCGACGGCCGCGTCGACTGCATCGGTCCGGTCGAAGAGGTGTTGGCGTGATGGACGCCGTATTCGAGGAGTTCCTCGAACAGTTCGCCGATCCGATTCTGCTTACGGGGCTTGTCCAGGTTGCCGCCGCGGCCGCGCTCGCCGCGCTCGTCGTCGGCATTTCGCACCTCCGGGGGCTGACGCTCGAGCGAGAGCTCGGCGTCGCGCTCGTCCGGGGGCTGATCCAGATCGTCGCGATGGGATCGATCGTCGGCGTGTTGCTGACGGTGGACTTCGTCTGGAGCGGCGTCATCCTCCTGGGTATGATGATCGGCGCGACGTGGATATCGAAGAACCGGGGCGAAGGGCTGCCCGGCGTCGTGCGAGTCTCGTTCTTCGCGATCGTCTTCGGATCGGGACTCGTGATCGTGACGATGACGCTCGCCGGCGCGATCGAGGCGACGGTCCGAAACCTCGTCCCGGTCGGTAGCATGATCATCGCGAACGCGATGCAGATCAACTCGCTCGCACTGGATCGATTCAAAAGCGAGATCGCGGACAACCGAGCCGAGATCGAAGTGGGACTGGCACTGGGTGCGCCGCCGACCGCCGTGATCTCTCGGCACGTCGAGACGGGCGTTCAGGCGTCTCTCATCCCAGTTATTGACTCGCTGAAAAGTCTGGGTTGGGTCTGGATTCCGGGGATCATGGCCGGGATGATTCTCGCTGGCGAGAACCCCATCTACGCGGCGCTCTATCAGTTCGTCATCATGGCGATGATCTTCGCCGCAGGAGGACTGACAAGCATGACCAGCAGCCTGTTGATCGGCAAGTACGTCTTCACCGACGCCGAGCAGTTGCGACGTATCGAAACGGACTCGAGTAGCTAACCTCGTCGTGAAGAAAGTATTCAAGGTCTCGCATTCGAACAACAGTGACAATGAACGAGTCGCGTCCGCGGGTGGTCGGCCGGTGAGCGACCAGCGGGAGGTCCTCGTCGGCGAGACCGCCGACGGCACGGAGCTGACGCTGCCGGTGATCGAGCTGCTGACGGGTCGCGGGTTCGCGACCGGCAAGAGCGGCTCGGGGAAATCGAACACCGCCTCGGTGATCGCCGAGGAGCTGCTCGAGGCCGGCTTCCCCCTGTTGATCGTCGACACCGACGGCGAGTACTACGGGCTGAAAGAGGAGTACGAGATGCTCCACGCCGGCGCCGACGAGGAGTGCGACGTCCAGATCGGCCCCGAACACGCCGAGCAGATGGCGACCCTCGCGCTGGAGGAGAACGTCCCGATCATCCTCGACGTCTCGGGCTACCTCGAGGAGGACGCAGCCGACGAGCTGTTGCGGGAGGTCGCCCGTCAGCTGTTCGTCAAGGAGAAGAAGCTCAAGAAGCCCTTCCTGCTCGTCGTCGAGGAGGTCCACGAGTACATCCCCGAGGGCGGCGGTGTCGGCGAGACGGGGAACATGCTGATCAAGATCGGCAAGCGCGGACGCAAACACGGACTCGGCATCCTGGGGATCAGCCAGCGCCCCGCGGACGTCAAAAAGGACTTCATCACGCAGGCCAACTGGCTGGTCTGGCACCGGCTGACCTGGGACAACGACACGAAGGTCGTCGGGCGGATCATCGACACCGAGTACAAAGAGCGCGTCTCGGATCTCGACGACGGCCAGGCGTTCGTCCAGACCGACTGGACCGAGACCGACGTCCGGAAGGTCCAGTTCCGGCGCAAGCGGACCTTCGACGCCGGCGCGACCCCCGGCCTCGAGGAGTTCGAGCGACCCGATCTCAAGTCGGTCTCCGATACGCTCGTCGGCGACCTCCAGGAGATCTCCGAGCGAGAGCAACGGGAGGCCGACCGGGTCAACGAACTCGAGGCCGAACTCGAGAAACGTGAGCAGCGGATCGCGACCCTCGAGAGCGAACTCGAGTCCGCGCGGGACATCTCGACGGCGGCCCAGCAGCTGGCCGACGCCGTCGCCGGGGTCGAGACGACCCAGTCACAGCTCCCCGGAAACGACGAGGAACGTCGTCGGCTCCACGAGGAGGTCGTCGACCTCGGGGCCGAACTCGAGGACCGCGAGGAGCGAATCGAACGCCTCGGGGAGAAACTCGCCGACCGAACCGACGAGCGGGATCGACTGCGCGAGGAGGTAGAACAGTTGCGCGAGCGCGTCGCGGAACTCGAGGAGCCGGAGACGGGTCGCGAGATCAGCTACACCGAGTTCGGCGACGAAGCGGGCGAGGAGAGCGATTCCGACGACGACGACGTCGACATCGAGGCGCTGTTCGACGAGGAGCGGGTGGCCGACCGCCTCGAGCGGGCCTGTGACCGATCGCTGTGCTCGCTCGAGGCCGGCGAGGAGATCCTCGAGACGCTCGTCCGGGAGGGGCCACTCGAGACCGAACAGGTAGCAACGCGAGTCGATCGGTCGACGATCGCGGTCCAGAGTCTCGTCTCGGAGCTGCGAACGCGATCGGTGCTCGAGCGGACCGGGTCCGGGGCCTACGGGCTCGAGGACGGGCTCCGGTCGACGGCAGGCGAGTCGTCGACACGGGCCGACTGAGCGACGGCGTCGCCTAACGCGTCGCGATCGGGTCGATCGCGGACCGGGATCGCGACCGTTTCCACGGCCAGTTTCGTCGCGGTCGCGTACGTCGGATCCGTTCGAACCGACTCGGCCAGGCGCGGCCAGGTGTGGGCGTCCGAGATCCCCGCCGCCTCGAGGGCGGCGAGCAACCGATCCGGTTCCGACGTTCGAACGGGGACCGCCTGCGGGCAGATCCCCTTCGGAAGGGCGGGTCGGACGAGTTCGAGGTCGTTACGGCCCGAGAGCAGCCGGATCCAGGTCCGGTAGTTCTCCCGCCGAGCGGCCCGGATCGCGCGGGCGTCGACGCGCTCGAGAATCCGCGTGGAGAGCCTCGACATCGGCCGCTTCCCGGCCTCGTACCGATCGTTCGGGCTCGCAACGGGAGACGCGCCGTTCCGGCCCGCGAGCAGGCGATCGATCGAGCGGCGGAGCCGCGCGTTCGACTCGAGCACGTCGGTCGCGAGCGCCTTCGCGACGAAGCGACAGTCGCTGCCGTCGATCCGATCGCGGGTCCCGGCGATCGAGGACGGCTCGAACGCCGCTCGAGCCGCGTCGCTGTTGCAGTACAGCACCGCCCCGTCGGGGATCGGGAGGAGCTTCCAGAGGCTCGTGATGCCGAGGTCGCCCCGCGTTCCGAGCAGGGTGCCCTCAGATACGCTGAGCGAGGCGTGGGCGTTGTCGTCGACGTGCTGACAGCCGTACTCGGCGAGCAGGGCGCCGAACTCGTCGAACCGCGGCTGGGGAAAGCCGAAGTAGTCCACCGACAGGCCCGCGACCGTCTCGGCGTCGAGTCGGCGGTCGACGTCGGCCAGGTCGGGGCCGAGATCGGGACGAACCCGATAGTACCGCGGCTCGAGGCCGAGTTCGAACAGCGGCTCGACGACGCCGTCGGGAAGGTACGCCGGCAGGAGGACGTTGCCGCCGTCGTCGGCGACCGGCGCGAGCCCGTCGCGGAGGGCCGCCTTTCCCGACCCGTACGCCGTCAGACCCGGGTCGTGTCCCTCGAGCGTTGACAGCACTCCGTTCGGGTCCGGCCGTCCGAACGCCCGCGCGAGCAGCGACGACGAGTCCACGGATCAACTCCCTCGAGCCGACCCGTCGGCCGGCAGTGTCGATGGCTCGAGCATACCGGACGGCGTACCCGACCGACCCGTATAGTCGTGTCGGCCATACGACGGCGTTTCGGGCGATAGGCGCGCCCTAAAGCCGCACTACGGCGTTTGACTGCTCGCCGACGGCGACCGACAGCAACCGCCTACAGTCCGCCCAGTGGTTGCATAACAAAGCCCGGACGGGCACAGCAGTCGCCTATGGATGGTTCGAACGACGGAGACGGTCTTCGATTACTCGTCATCGGGCTCGACGCCGGCTGTCGGCCGATCCTCGAGCCGCTGTTCGAGGCGGGCGAGACGCCGACGTTACGGCGGCTGTTCGAGATGGGGACCAGCGGCCCCCTCGAGTCCCAGATCCCGCCCTGGACCGCGAGCGCCTGGCCCTCGCTGTACACCGGGAAGAACCCCGGGAAACACGGCGTGTTCGACTTTCTCTCCTTCGACGGCTACGACTGGACCGTCGTCAACTCGACGCACGTCCGGGAACGACCCGTCTGGGAGCTGCTGAGCGAGCACGGGCTCTCGAGCGTCGTGGTCAACCTCCCCGTAACCCACCCCGCGCGGGAGTTCGACGGGGCCCTGATCCCGGGGATGACCGCGCCCGAGGAGCCCGACTGCCACCCGGAGGGGATCCTCGAGGACGTCGAGAAGGCCTGCGGGGAGTACCGGATCTACCCCCAGAACGGGGCCGAACCCGCCGAGTCGATCGAGGCCTACGAGCGGGTGACGGAGCTGCGGGGGAAGGCGTTTCGCTACCTCTGTCGGCGCTTCGAGCCCGACTTCGGCTTTCTGCAGTTCCAGCAGACCGACTCGGTCTTCCACGAGCGCGACGGGGAAAAGCGCGCGGTCGAGGCCGTCTACCGCGAGGTCGACCGCCAGATCGAGGCGACCATCGAGCGCCACGACCCGGAGAACGTCCTGGTCGTCAGCGACCACGGGATGGGACGGGTGACGGGCCACGAGTTCCGCGTCAACGAGTTCCTTCACAACGAGGGCCTGCTCGCCGCGCGGAAGGGCGGCGAGGGGATGCCCGACTGGTCGCGGGCCTGGGAGAACGACCTGCTCGCCGGGAACGACGCCGACGACCACGAGGCCGGCCCGCTCGAGCGGGCGATGAACGTCGCCGCGACGGTCGGGATCACGACCCAGCGGGTCGCCGACGCGCTCGATCTGGTCGGCCTGAAGGAGCCGATCGGCAGGCGAGTACCCAACGACCTGCTCCGGGCGGCCAGCACCCAGGTCGACTTCCCCGAGTCGCGGGCCTACGTCCGCTCGAAGAGCGAACTCGGGATCCGGATCAACCTCGAGGGACGCGAGCCGAACGGCACGGTCCCCCCCTCGGAGTACGAGTCGATCCGCTCGGCGCTCGTCGAACGGCTGTCGACGATGCGAACCCCGGACGGGGAGCCGATGTTCGAGGCCGTCGAACCGCGGGAGCGGTACTTCAACGGTCCGTATCTCGACAACGGACCGGACGTCGTCACGGTTCCCAGGGGGTTCGACAACGCCATCGTCGCCGACCTCGGCGGGGCCGAGTTCGGCCGGCCCCGCGAGACGTGGAACCACAAGCGAACGGGTATCGTCGCCGCGGCCGGCTCGGCGTTCGACGAGTCGGCCGCCCTCGAGGGGGCGACGATCTTCGATATCGCGCCGA
Source organism: Natronococcus sp. (assembly GCF_047921035.1). Lineage (NCBI taxonomy): Archaea > Methanobacteriati > Methanobacteriota > Halobacteria > Halobacteriales > Natrialbaceae > Natronococcus > Natronococcus sp. Next base: position 18,334 of record NZ_JBLRWX010000017.1, on the reverse strand, counting down.
CGATCTGTTCGCTGTTCGACGTCCCGGTCGACGCCGATATGGACGGTACCGCCCTTCCGGTCGTCGAGGAGAGCGACGTCGCCGACTATCCGGCCTACGAGCCGGCGACGATCGCCGTCACCGACGACGGGGCCGTCGAAGACAGGCTCTCGGACCTCGGGTACCTATGAGCGTCGAGATCACCGCTCTCGATCCGGAGGCCGACGCCGACGAGTGGAACCGGTACGTCGAGCGCTCCGACGGGACGAACCCGTTCAGCCGGGCCGAGGCGATCCGCCTGCAGGCCGAGGACACCGACACGACGGCCCACCTGCTCGCCGGCTTCAAGGGCCAGGAGGCGGTCGGGATCTTCCCGGTCTTCGAGTACAACAAGGGCCCGATCACCGGCGCGTTCTCGCCGGCGCCCCAGGCGTGGTCGTGTTACCTCGGCCCCTCCGTGCTGAACGTCGGCAAGCTCAAACAGCGAAAGGCCGACAGGCGTATCCAGCGCTTTCTCGAGGGCTGTTTCGAGTGGATCGACCGCGAACTCGCCCCGCAGTACTCCAAGTTCGTCGTCGCGGAGTTCGAGGACGTCCGCCCGTTCGTCTGGAACGAGTACGACGTCGAGCCCGGGTACACCTACGTCGTCGACCTCGAGGGCAGCGAGGACGACCTGCTCGATCGCTTCAGCAGCGACGCCCGGAACAACGTCCGCAACGCCGACCCCGACGCCTACGTCGTCGAGGAGGGTGACAACGACGACGTCGAGCGGATCGTCGACCAGGTCGCCGCCCGCTACGAGAGCCAGGGTCGATCGTTCCAGCTGAACCCCGAGTTCGCCCGGGCGGTCCACCGCGAGCTTCCCGAGGGGGCGATCCGACCCTACGTCTGCCGGGTCGACGGCGAGTTCGTCGGGGGAATCCTCGTCGTCGAATCGCGGACGACCCGGTACCGCTGGCAGGGCGGCGTGAAGCCCGACACCGAACTCGACCTGCCGATCAACGATCTGCTCGACTGGCACGTCATGCGCGACGGACTCCACGCGGGGCTCGAGCGCTACGACCTCGTCGGGGCCGGCGTCCCGAGCATCAACCGCTACAAGGCGAAGTTCAACCCCCGGCTCGAGACCAACTACACGATCACGGCGGGCTCGTTCGGCCTCGATCTGCTGATCGATCGCTACAGAAAACTGCGGTAGGCGGTCCGAAACCAACTGTTTCGAACGCGAAACGAACTACTCTTCGATCCAGTACTTCGACTGTCTGGCGTCGGCGAGGCTGACCCGGCTGTCGACGACGTCGTGTTCCGTGAGCGTCCCCAGCGCGTACCTGACCGTCCGGGGACAGAGCCGCGACTCGGCCGCGATCTCCTCCTGGGTCATCGGGCCCTCGTACTCGAGGACCTTGTAGACGAGCTTCGAACTCGGCGGGAGCTCCGAGACGACGGGCTCCACGGCGTCGCTCTCGGCCGCACTCATCGCCGGTCGCGGCGGCCGGATTCGCCGGCTCGCTCGACTCCGAACGCGGTCGTCGTCGCGGTGCGAACGGTACACTCCCGTTCTCGAACGTGTGGGATCATGCCGTCCGGACGGCCACCGCGGGAACGTATATACGATACCGACGGTTCAATTCGATAGGGGGTGGCTACCGATCCGACTGACGCGGGGGCGACCGCGGGTTCCGCCGTCGAAAGCCGACGACGCGGAGTCGAGATCCGGAAGTCGACACATATTAACTCCGGGGCCGCCGTCACGATTCGTATGTTCGGGACCAGTGGTATCCGTGGAACCGTCGGAACGGACGTAACGGCCGCGCTCGCGCTCTCGGTCGGCCGTGCAGTCGCCTCCGACGGCTACGACCGCGTCGTCGTCGGCCGGGACGTTCGCGACAGCGGCCGCACGCTCGTCGACGCGATCGCCGCGGGACTTCAGGAGTGTGGCGCCGACGTCCTCGAGGTCGGCGTCGAGGCGACGCCGACGGTCGCCCGGGCGATCGACCACCTCGAGGCCGACGCGGGGATCGTCGTCACGGCCTCGCACAACCCGAAGACCGACAACGGGATCAAGCTCTGGACGCCCTCGGGGAAGGCGTTCGGCCCCAAGAAGCGCGAATCGATCTCCCGCCGGGTTCGCGAAGACGATTACGAGCTGGCCGACTGGGACGGCCAGGGTCGGCGGGAACGACGCGACGGCGTTCGCGAACACCACGCGAGTCGGCTCGAGGCCGCGGTGGCGCTCGACGACCCCCTCGACGTCGTCGTCGACATCGGCAACGGAACGGGCGTCGTCACGGCGACGGTCCTCGCGAACCTGGGCTGTCGGGTCCGGACGCTGAACGGCCAGCCCGACGGCTCGTTCCCGGGCCGACCCAGCGAGCCCAACCGGGAGACCCTGGGCACGCTGATGACCGTCATGGCCGAGACCGACGCCGAACTCGGGATCGCCCACGACGGCGACGGAGATCGGATGATGGCCGTCGACGAAACGGGGGAGTTCGTCCCGAAGGACGCCCTGCTCGCCCTGTTTGCCCGGAACGCGGCCGGGGAGGGCGACCGCGTCGCGGCCCCCGTCGACACGAGCCTGGCGGTCGACGACGCGCTGGCGGCGGTCGGAGCCTCCCTGACCCGAACGCAGGTCGGGGACGTCTACGTCGCCGAGCGAACCACCGAGGACGACGTCGTCTTCGGCGGTGAGCCCAGCGGCGCCTGGATCTGGCCGACCGAGACCCGCTGTCCGGACGCGCCGCTCGCGGCCTGCAAGCTCGCCGAACTGGTCTCGCGGGAGGGGCCGCTCTCGGAACTCGCCGCCGGGATCGACCAGTACCCGATCCGACGGACGTCGATCGAGGTCGAGGCGAAGGGGGCCGTAATGGAGGCGGTCGAGACGACCGTCGAGGAGGAGTACGACGACGTCGACGCCCTCGACGGCGTCCGGGTCGAGACCGACGACGGCTGGTTCCTGATCCGGGCGAGCGGAACCGAACCGGTCGTCAGGGTGACCGCGGAAGCGCGCGCGGAGGCCGACGCGGACTCGATCTTCGCGACCGCGACGGGGATCGTCGAACGGGCGACGGAGGCGGCGAACGTGCTCGAGGAGCGCTAGAAGCAGTCAACGGGACCCACGGCGGCAAAACGGGCGGCTATCGTCGCTCCTCGGGGATGAAGTCGGAGGTCTTCATCTCCCGGTAGGTCGCACACTCGGGACAGGCGTGGACGACGTCCCGGTTGTCACCGAACACGCGGGCGAACTGCCGGGTCACCTGGTTGTCGCAGTTGATACACCGCGGCGAGGTCGTTTGCTGCCCGGACGAGATCGGCGTCCACTTCGCGTCGGTTGGTTCCGTCGACATCACCAGCGGCTACTCACAGAACAGTATTTACTATAGGCGCCATAACGGTTGCAGTGAAATTTAGTCCGATCTTTCCCGTTTCCAATCCCCCTCGAAGGGGGTTGGCAACCGGTGTCGCGATATCGGCGGCGTCGTGCGGTGAACCCGTAGAAATTACATATTTCTGAACAGTAATGGGCCGGTTAACGAGGGGTAAACACCGTTCTCGAGCGACCGGACGGGACCGACGCTCGAGGTTTCGGGGCGTTCCCGGAGTGTACCGGGAGGGAGGGCGTTCGCCTTGGTCGACGCCCCCGTTCGACGGGCCGAATCGGCCGCCCGAACCGGCGAACGATTATCGGCCGTATATTAATCGGGGGTATCGAACAATGCGGACGTAATGAAAGCTGTCGTGCTCGCAGCAGGACAAGGGACGCGGATCCGACCGCTCTCCTCGTCAGTGCCGAAACCGATGTTGCCCGTCGCCGACCGACCGCTCGCCGCCCACACCGTCGACGCCGCCGTCGACGCGGGCGCCGACGAGGTGATCCTCGTCATCGGCTACGAGGCCGAAACCGTCAGGGAGTACTTCGGCGAGGAGTACCGCGGCGTCCCGATCTCGTATGCGGTCCAGGAGGAACAGGCCGGCACGGCCCACGCCGTCAACGCCGCCAGCGACCACCTCGAGGGCCCGTTCGCCGTGCTGAACGGCGACAACCTCTACGACCAGGACGCGATCGACGACCTGTTCGACGAGTGTCCGGCGATCTGTGCGATCGAGGTCGAGGACCCGCGCAACTACGGCGTGCTCAGCACCACGGACGGGACCGTCACCGACATCGTCGAGAAACCGGACGATCCGCCGACGAACCTCGCGAACGCGGGCGCCTACGCGTTCCCCGAGGAGGCCATCGAGTGGCTCGACGTCCCCGCGAGCGAGCGGGGCGAACACGAGATCACCGACGTGGTCGCGCAGGTCATCGACCAGTTCGCGGTCACGCCCGTGACCCTCGAGCGCTGGATGGACGTCGGCCGCCCCTGGGAGCTGCTCGAGGCAAACGAGTGGAAGCTCGGCGAACTCGAGGGACGGATCGAGGGCGAGGTCAGCGAGGACGCCCACCTCGAGGGCGACGTCGTCGTCGAGGAGGGTGCGACGGTCAAACCCGGCGTCGTGATCGAGGGGCCGGCCCTGATCCGATCGGGCGCGACGGTCGGGCCGAACGCCTACGTTCGCGGCGCGACGCTGATCGACGAGGGGGCGAAGGTCGGGAACGCCGTCGAGGTGAAAAACAGCGTCCTCTCCCGCGGAGCGACGGTCGGCCACCTCTCCTACGTCGGCGACAGCGTCCTCGGCCGCGACGTCAACTTCGGGGCGGGAACGACCGTCGCGAACCTCCGCCACGACGGCGGGGACGTGCGCTTTACCGTGAAGGGCGATCGCGTCTCGACGAACCGGCGGAAGTTCGGCGTGGTCGTCGGCGACGACGCGAAGACGGGCATCAACACGAGCCTGACGCCGGGACTCAAACTCGACACGGAGGCGACGACGTCCCCCGGCGAGGTCGTCGAACGGGACCGATAACGGGAGGAGCCGCGAGCGCAACGGCTCGTCGAACCTACTCGACGGTGACGCTTTTCGCGAGGTTTCTGGGCTTGTCGATCGGTCGCCCCAGCAGATCGGCCGCGTAGTACGAGACGAGCTGGAGCTGGACGTTCGCGAGCAGCCCCGCGAGCACCGGCTCGGTGTCGGGAATCTCGAGGTGGGCGTCTGCGACCTCGAGGGCGGGGTGGCCGTCGGGACAGACGGCGACCAGCGGCGCCCCGCGGGTCTGGGCCTCCTCGGCGTTGTTCAGCGTCTTCGCGTCCTCCTGACCGGTGAAGACCGCGAACACCGGCGTCTCCGGAGTGACGAGCGCCAGCGGCCCGTGTTTGAGCTCCCCCGAGGCGAACCCCTCGGCGTGCTCGTAGGTGATCTCCTTGAACTTTAGTGCCCCCTCGAGCGCGACGGGGTAGCCCAACCCGCGACCGATGAAGAAGTACGACCGGCTGCCGCGGTAGCGGTTCGCGACCGCCGCGGCGTCGGACGTCTCGAGTACGCGTTCGATCTCCTCGGGCATCCTGGCCAGCGCCGGGAGCAGCGACTCGAGGTCGGCCGGCGGTTCGCCCAGTCGGTCGGCGGCGATTCGCTGGGCGAGCAGCGTGAGCATTACGGCCTGCGAGGAGAACGTCTTGGTCGCGGCGACGCCGATCTCCGGCCCCGCTCGGATGAACAGCGTCTCGTCGGCCTCTCGGGCGGCGGTCGAGCCGACGACGTTCGTGACCGTGACCGTCTCGGCACCGTCGGCATCGGCCCGTCGCAGGGCGTTCAGGGTGTCGGCGGTCTCCCCGCTCTGGGTGACGGCGATCACGAGCGTCCCGTCGTCGATCGGCGGCGCAACGGTACTGTACTCGTTGGCCAGAAGCGCGGTGGCCCGGATCCCGGCCTGATTGAGCGCGAGCGAGCCGTACAGCGCGGCGTGGTAGGAAGTGCCACAGGCAACGAGCTGGACGTTCGAGACGTCGGTGAACGTTCCCGGATCGAAGTCGGTTAGCGCGATCCGGCCGTTCTCGGGGTCGATCCGCCCCTCGATCGCCTGGGCCAGCGAGGTCGGCTGCTCGTAGATCTCCTTGAGCATGAAGTGGTCGAACTCGCCTTTCCCGGCCTCTTCGGGATCCCACTCGACCGTTTCGGGCTCCCGCTCGACGGGGTTGCCCTCGAGGTCGGTGAACTCGACGCCGTCGCCGTCGACGACGACGACGTCGCCGTCCCGCAGGTAGACGACGCTGTCGGTGTACTCGAGGAAGGCGGGGACGTCGCTCGCGAGGAAGTACTCGCCGTCCTCGACCCCGACGACCAGCGGGGATCCCTGACGGGCCGCGTAGAGGACGTGCTCGCCCGAGAACATCGCCGTGATCGCGTAGCTCCCCTCGAGGTCGTCGATCGCCCTCCGGAAAGCGGTCTCGTTGTCGGCCCCGCGGTCGAGGTAGTGCTGGATGAGGTGGGGAACGACCTCGGTGTCGGTGTCGCTGGTGAACTCGCAGCCGGCCGCGCGAAGCTCCGCGCGGAGTTCGGCGTAGTTCTCGATGATCCCGTTGTGGACGACCGCGACGTCCTCGGTGGCGTCGGTGTGGGGGTGGGCGTTCTCGTCGGTCGGTGGCCCGTGGGTGCTCCAGCGGGTGTGCCCGATCCCGACCCGCCCCTCGAGCGGGTCGTCCTCGATCGAGTCGATCAGCGCCTCGACCTTCCCCGATCGCTTCTCGACGGCGATCCCCGCGCCGTTCTGAACGGCGACGCCCGCCGAATCGTAGCCGCGGTACTCGAGGTTCTCGAGGCCCGTCAGCAGCGTTTCGAGCGCGTTGCCGTCGCCGACGCGGCCGATGATTCCACACATCGGCGGGTCACCGTCCCCCGTCGCGGTCGCGGTCGCTGTCGCTCGAGAGCGATCCCGTCGCTGGCTGTTCGGCCGGGAAATCTGTTCGGGAGAACGAACGGTACGTGAACATACGCGGAGCTACGGCCTCGGGAACCCATTACTATAGACGGGCTACCGGCGTCCGTAGTGAACGGATACTCGAGAGCGGACACCCGCTCGAGCCGTGACGATCGGCCCGCGGCGAAACCGGTCGATCCGAGTGGGATCGGAACTGTACGTTCGTCCCCGGCCCTCGCCCCAACGACCGTCCCGACGGCCGACGTCTCGAATCGACCGGCGCCGGCGGCGAGACGAACCGACCGGCACTCGAGAGGGGTGGTAGCGACTGCGTACGCTCCGTCGCTGCCGTCTCGGTCGGTCCAGTTCGGAACCGACCCTCGAGAGTGGAGCGGATACGGGGGCGATAACTGACCGAACGTTGTCTTATCTCGGGGTAGTTGGACGATACGATCGGATACCTGTGATCACGCAGCCGTTAGGCATCGATATCCGGAATCAGGCGTTTTATTATCCAGCCACACCATCTCCAGCGCACGATTGTCTCCTCTCGAACTACGCCAGGACGAAACGCGTTCCATCCGATGATAGGACTACGACACGCGCCGTCGACTACAGCTCAGCGACGATGAACTGGACCGTTCTCTTCGTCGTCGACGGGTTCGGGCTCCCCCTCGACCAGCCGGTGCTGATCTTCGCCCTCGCGATGCTGATCTTTCTCGTCGGGCCGCTGTTCGTCAAGAAACTCGGCCAGCCGGGGATCGTCGGTATCGTCGTCTTCGGGGCGATCATCGGCCCCGGTGCGACCGGCATCGTCGAACACTCCGACGCGATCGAACTGCTCGGCGAGGTCGGGCTGATCTACCTGCTGTTCACGGTGGGACTCGAGGTCGACCTCCGGGGGTTCAAGGAGGCGCCCGAGAACGCCGCCCTGTTCGGCCTGCTGAGTTTCTTCCTGCCGTTTACCGTCGGGACCCTCGCGACGTACACGATCCTCGGGCTCGACGTGTGGGCGGCGCTGTTGCTCTCGGCGGTGTTCGCCTCCCACACCCTGCTCGCGTACCCGATCGTCAACCGGTTCGGCGTCACGAAAAACCGCGCCGTGAGCGCGGTCTTCGGCGGGATCCTCTTTACCGACACCCTCGCGCTGGTCGTGCTCGCGATCGTCACCGGCGCCGTCGAGGGCGGACTCTCGGCGCTGCTGTTCGGCGACATCGCGCTCTCGCTCGCGCTGCTGTTCGGCGGGGTCTGGTTCCTCGTTCCGCCCGCCTCGCGGTGGTTCTTCCAGAACTTCAGCGAGGAGAGCTACTTCGAGTTCCTGTTCGTGATGGTCGGGATCTTCGCCGCGGCCAGCCTCGCCGAGATCCTCGACCTGGATCCGATCCTCGGCGCGTTCGTCGCCGGGCTGGCGCTGAACCAGCTCATCCCGCAGGGCGGGACGCTGATGAACCGCATCGAGTTCGTCGGCAACGCCTTCTTTATCCCCTTCTTCCTGCTCCACGTCGGGATGCTCGTCGACCTCGGCGTCATCTTCGCCGGCCCCGAGACGCTCCAGATCGCCGCGCTCGTCACCGCCATCATGATCGCGACGAAGGGCGCCGCAGCCTGGTCGGTCGCCGAGATCCAGGACTACACGAAACACGAGCGCGACGTCATCTTCGGCCTCTCGACGGGCCAGGCCGCCGCAGCGCTCGCGATCACGCTCGTCGGGTTCGACGCCGGCCTCTTCAGCGAGGCGATCCTCAACGCCGTCGTCCTCCTGCTATTGATCACCGCGCTCGTGAGTCCGTGGCTGACCGAGCGGGCCGCCAACCGGCTCGCGCTCGAGCGCGACGTCGAGGACGACAGCGACGACGCGCGGGATCCAAATATCCTGCTGCCGCTGTCGCACAACGCCGAACTCCAGCGCCGGCTGCTCGAACTCTCGTTCGTACTCAAGGGCGACGGCGGGACGAACCCGGTTCACGTGATGACCGTCGTCCAGCCCGACACGAGCCAGTCGCCGGAGGACCAGATCGCGACCGTGCAGGCGGAACTCGACGAACTCGCGGCCGAGGGAAGCGCCGCGGAAGTGCCCATCGAGACGGAAGCCCGGGTCAACCACAACGTCGCCTCCGGGATCGTCCAGGGCGCCGTCGAGGTCCAGGCCAACCAGATCGTCATGGGCTGGGACGCCACCCAGAGCTTCAGCCACCGCATCTTCGGCAGCATCATCGACCAGGTGCTCGAGCGGACGAAGCTGCCGGTGCTCATCTCGCGGCTCGGCCACCCGATCAACACGACCCGGCGGATCTTCGTCGTCGTCCCGATCGGCGCCGACCACCACGAGGGGTTCTACGAGGCGGTCCACCTCGTCAAGCGTATCGCGGCGACCCTCGGGGCCGAGCTGAACGTCATCGTCGTCGAGGGGGCGTCCCACCAGTTCGAGCAGCTGTTCGGCCTCGTCGAGGAAGACGTCACCGCCGAGTTCGAGTCGATCGACGACTGGGGGAAGCTGCTGCCGACGCTCGAGGCCCGAACGGAGGACGACGACCTCATCGTCGCCATCTCGCCGCGCCGCGGGGACGTCGGCTGGCACAACGAACTCGGCGACCTGCCGGCCCGCCTCGCGGATATGCCGCCGGAGTCGTTCATCACGATCCACCCGCGCCAGGGCGAACCGGAGTACGACCGACAGTACCTCCGACTCAAGTGACCTGTGGGGTCGGCGATGCGGGGACGGACCGAACCGCCACACCTTTCTTCGGGCCGCCCGACGTTCCGGTATGGGTTTTGGTAGCTACGACGAGTCCGAACAGCAACAACCGCAGGACAACGACGACGAGGACGTCGAGGCCGTCAACGTCCACGAGCACGACCACGACGGACAGCTCGAGTTCGAGTCCGACGTCTCGACCGACCAGCTGGTCTCCCAGCTCGGTTCGATGAAGGACGAGGACGACGAGTAATACCTCCGGACGGACGCCAAACAGTTCCGTCCGACAGTACAACGGCGCGATCGGCTTCGGAAACCCGCTTTTTAGGCGAACGTCGACCCGCAGAGCTGTGCGATCGCGCGCCGCAGTCGCTGGGAGACGGCCGACTTCGAGACCCCGAGTCGCTCGGCGAGTTCGTCCTGGGAGATCCGCCGAGGGACGTCGAAGTACCCTTCCTCGTAGGCGACCGTCAGCAGCTCCCGCTGTTTCTCGGTGAGCGAGACGGGGCCGTCGGTGCCCGCGTCGGCGGGCCGGAGGTGGTCGACGGTGACCGAAACGTCCCGCTCCCGACACCGGTCGTTGAACGCGACGAGCGCGTCCCGGTCGGGAAAGCGGAGCCGGAACCGCCAGCCGTCCCGACAGCTCGAGCACTCGCGGAGGCGACCGCCGACGGCCGCGGTCGCCTCGACGAGCGTGATCGCCCGGTCGGTGAGTTCGAGGCGGTAGCTTCGCCGGTCGGGGGTGCGATCCACGAGGACGGGATCGGTGACGGTCGGATCGATCCCGAGGGCGGTCTCGAACGCTCCGAACTCCGACCCCGACGCGGTGACGAACAGGAGGGTTCGGTCGCCGCCCGCGTCGGTCCAGTACTCGGGCGCGAGACTGACCTCGGGCGCGCGTCGCAGCGACGGCCGCAACACCAGCTCCGGGTGCGAGAGCGTGAGCTGAGCCAGAACGCCGTCGTCGGCCTGCGTTCGAACGACGGCGCTGTCGGGATCCGCAGCGAGGTCGAGGCTCATCGACGCATCCGCCGTCCGGGGAGACGACAGCGATAAGATCTCGTTACCGGGTCCGTAGTCATCGAATGGCTGATTCGAGCGCGAACGGATGACCGTGGGGGCTAGCTATCGACACGACCCCCCGCAACGGGGCTATACCGATTCATCGGTCACCGGGGCCGACTGTCGTCCGGACGAACTCGAACGCGCGCGTAGCCCGATGCTACTCGCAGTAATACCGATCTACCGCGGCCGCGAACTACTCGAGGCCGTCGAACTCCTCGAACAGTACCGACAGCAGCGTCGCCTGCGCGGCCCTGACGTGGCGGCTGAACGTCGGCTGGGAGACGCCCAGCGAGTCGGCGACCGCTTCGCCGGTGCTCTCCCGGGGCCACTCGAAGAAGCCGGCGTAGTAGGCCGCCTCGAGCGTCTGCCGTTGCCGTTCGGAGAGCCGTTCGCGGAGGACCGAGTCGAGCGCGAACGCGTCCTCGGGCGAGCGCTCGCGCTGGCGACGGGCGACCAGCTCGAGGTCCCATCCGCGCCCGAGCGCGTCGACGAACGCGCGGACGTCGGCCGATCCCGAGAGCTCGAGCACGAGCCGGGTTCGGTCGTCGGCCGGCGTCAGCGACCGGACGACGCCGCCGTGCTCGGCGACGGTTACCGCGACCGAGGGGTCGGCGACGACGACCTCGAGCAGCCGCTCCCCGCCGACCGTTCCGATCGTGCGCCCCGACTCGATGTCCTCGATATCGGCGAGGGTGTCGGTGCCCGACTCCGAGTCGTCGGGGACGGTCGCGAACACGGTCCCGCCCCCGGCGGAGCGCGGAACGATGGACCGAACCGTCAGCGGGCGACCGATCCGGTGGGCGACCGTCGCCAGGGAGTCGGGGTCGCGGAGGACGAACTCGAGTTCGGTGACGGCCTCGTCGCGAAGCGCCCGCCTGGTCTCGATGGCGTCGACGACGGAGCCGCCGACGTCCCCGAGTCGCTCGACTCCGCGACGAACGGGACCGTCGAACGCTCCCGGCTCGGTCGAGTAGACCGTCAGCGTTCCGTACCGGAACGACCCGGACCGAAGCGGGACGCTCAGCACGGCTCGGATCCCCCGATCGAGCGCCCGCTCGCGCCAGGGTTCGTCCGGAGCCTCGGTCAGGTCGCCGACGTAAACCGCATCCGGGGGCGAGTCCCGTTCGGTCGGCGACGGCGGGATCACGAGCGAGTCGGGTCGGACGTCGGCGTCTCCGTCGACCGCCCGCGGATCGACGGACTCACTGCCGTTCCCGGCCGTTCCGATCCAGGCGAACTCCCTCGACCCCTCGGCGAACTCGAGGGACGTCACCCCTCGGCAGAGCCGGCGGTACACCGCCTCCCGGCTGCTCGCCTCGAGGAGGTCTCGCTCGACCGTTCCGAGCCGTTCGAGCCGATCGAGGGTCGCCTCGAGGGCCGCTCGACTCGTCCGACAGCCCTGCAGTTCGGCGGCCGCGTCCCGTTCGTCGAGCGCGAGGGCGCCGATCTCGGCGAGAGTCTCGAGCGGGCCGAGGTCGACCGGATCGAACCCCATCGGCTCCGTCGTGGTCGCGACCAGCACCGCCGCCCCGACCGGAACCGTGAGCACCTGTTCGGCCCGGAGATCGGCCGCCTCGAGGAACGGCTCGAGCCCTCCGGCGTCGCGGGTCGTCGCGCGGGCCCCGTCGCGAACGACGTCGTCCGGGATCGTCGCGCGATCGACCGCGGGAAGCCCGACCGTCCTCGAGTCGCGGCTCGCGGCCGCGACCGGTCGGAGCGTCCGGTCCTCGAGTCGGTACAGGCCGACGACGTCGCCGCCGGCGAGTTCGAGACCGGTCTCGACGACCGCTCGGCCGACGGTCGAGGCGGTTTCGGCTCCGCGGATCGACTCGGCCGCGGACTCGAGCGTCCGCAGCGCTCCGGTCGGCGACCGTCGCCGGTCCCGGACCAGACAGAGCGTTCGCTCGCCGTCGGGAAGCGGGATCACGGAGACCGCGACGGGACGGCGATCCCCGAGCGCGAGGGTTCCGAAAACGGGCTCCGTCCACCTGAACGGCGCCGAGCGACCGCGCTCGCGAACCGTCGCCGCCAGCTCCCGGTCGAACAGCTCCGAGCGCTCCCGGCCGACGATATCGGTATCGACCAGTTCGGCCAGCCGCGCGTTCGCCAGCGTAACGACGCCGTCCTCGAGGACGGCGACCCCGTCCGGTAACGCGTCGACGACCGATTCGCTCAGTCGACCCGTGCTCTCGTCCGCCTCCGCCGCGACCCCCGGGTCGCGTAGCTGAACGACGGTTCCCGACGACGACGGGAAGATCCAGACCGGAACCGCTCGGTCCCGGTCGGGAGTCGGGACCTCGAAACCGGCCGCCCTCCCGTCCGTCCGAACCGCTCGAAGGCGGTCGAGCAACGGCTCCCGCAACGCCTCGGGGAGCAGCCCGCCGATCGGGGTTCCCGGATCCGACTCACCCTCGAGCAGGTCGGTCGCCGCGGCGTTGGCGTACCGCAGCTTCCAGCCGTCGTCGACCTCGAAGACGGGATCGGCGATCCGGTCGAGTACCGACGCCTCCCGCCCCGACGGTTCGGCGTCGCTCGTCGGGAGGACCGTCACTACGACTCCCTCGAGGCGGGGGTCCTCGAGTCGATTCGTCGCTCGAAGCTCCGCGAGCCGCCACGTCCGGTCGGGTCGGCCGATCCGGGCCGTGACGCGTTCCGAAGCGCCGAACGGCCCGTCGGCGACCGCCGCGACCGTCTCCCGAACGCCGTCCCGGTCGTCGGGATGGACCGCTCGCGTTACCGTCCGGCCCTCGAGTTCGTCCGGCGGAACGCCGAGTTCGGCGTCGGTCGCCGGGCTCGCGTACGCGACCGCGCCGTCGGACTCGAGCGCCCAGACGACGGCGGTCGCGCCCTCGAGTATCGATCGGTATCGTTCGTTCGACGCGTCGATAGCCAGCCGAGTTCGCTCGCTCTCGACGATCCGCTCGAGGCGGGCGAGCACCAGCCGATCCGGATCGGTGGGGTCGACGACGTCCGTCGCCCCCGCCTCGAGCGCATCGACGGACTCGTCCGTGATCGCGACGATCGGAACGGAGCCGCCGGACTCGGACTCCCGGCGGAGTCGCTCGAGGGGCGATCGATTCCGGCTCGGCTCGAACTCGCAGACGATGCAGTGGACGTCGACCGTTCCGAGGCGAGCAACCGCGCTCGAGACGGTCCGTTCCCGAACCAGCGAGACGGAGTCGAAACCCGACGTCACCGTCTCCGTCACCGACTCGATCGCTTCGGAGTCGCCGACGACGAGCACCCGACACAGCGGCTCGAGGGCTGGATCGGTGTGGCTCACGGCGCTCCCTCCGGACCGGGCGCTCTCCGGGCGTTCGGACGGCGGAAGAACGAGCGGGTGATCGCTCGCGAAGCGCCTGTCTGGCGGGGAGCCACGGTTGACTCCCCTTGCGCTCCGGTCGAGTTAATTATCGTTTCCGTAGTCGGCGGTAGCGATCCATTACGACCCCGGTCGATCGGTCCGAATCGGCTCTCTCAGCTCTCGTCGCGGACCGTAACGACCGGTACGGGCGAGTTGCGGACGACCTCCTCGGCGACGCTACCGACGATCAGCTGGTCGAGTCCCGACCGGCCGACCGTGCCGACGACGATCAGATCCGCGCCGTGTTGCTCGGCGGCGTCGACGATCTCCTCCTGGGGGACGCCGTGACGGATCGTCTCCCTGACTTCGATCCCGTGGCCGGCGGCCTTCTCCTCGGCGTGTTCGATCGCCTCGCCGGCCTGGTCCTCGAGGTCGGTGCGCATCTGGTCTCGCTTCGTCTCGGCGTGGGGACCGTCCTCCGAGACCGAGACGATGTGCAGGTCCGCATCCAGCTGGCGCGCGAGTTCGATCGCGTGGTCGGCCGCCCGTCGAGCGCCGTCGCTTCCGTCGGTCGCGAGCAAGAGTTCCTGGTACATTTTCGTCTCGGCATTCGGCACACTGTCGAATACGTTTCATACCTGCAGTTGCCAGGGAGTTTGCCGACTCGAAGGGCCACGGAGACTCGAGGAAACGCGGAGTCAGAGCACGTCGACGAAAAACGCGACGTACAGCTGGCCGATTCCGGCGAGGATCATGACCGTGCCGGCGACTCGCCGGAGCGTCTCGCCGTAGGCGGACAGCCGCCCCGCACCTGCGGCGAGCCCCATTCCGGTCGCGACCGTCAGCGACACCATGAGGAGAACGACGATCCCGACGTAGGTCCCGATCACCAGCGCCGCCGACGTCGCCGGCAGCGCGGCCGCGCTGGCGACCACGCCGAGAAACACCGGTGCGACACAGCCGGCGGCGGCCAGCGCGTAGCCGGCGCCGAAGAGGCCGAACCCGATCGTCCCCGACCGCCGTTTCGGCAGGGCGACCGACAGCGACGGCGCGCGATCGACCGCGACGAGCAGCCCGAAGCCGATCAGGGCGACCCCGACGAGCGCCTCGAAGATCGTGGTGTTCGCCAGCAGCGAGTTGCCGATCCAGAACGCGACGGCGAGCAGGATCCCGAGCGTGACGAGGACGCCGGCCCCGGCGACCAGCCCCCGCCCGATCGCGCTCGAGAGCGACGACTCCTCGGTACCGGTCTGGCTCACGTAGAAGCCGACGTAGCCGGGCAACAGCGGGTATGCACACGGGGAGAAGAAGGTGAAGACGCCGGCGGTCAGCGCGAACGCGAGCGTCGACAGCAGGGCCGCGTCGATCATTCGCGCTCCGACTCGAGAACGTCCTCGATGCGGGAGACGATCTCGTCGCTCTCCTTTCGACCGCCCTCCTCCCACCTGACGATCCCGTCCGAATCGAAGAGGACGCCGATCGGCGTTCCCGAACCGTAGTGGACGATGAGATCCGAGGTTCCGTCCCGGCCGACGGGCCAGTGGCCGTCGTACTCGTCCCACCAGTCGGCGATCTCGGCGTCGGGAACCTGGTCCTCGTTCTCGTTGGTAATCGAGACGAAGGTGACGTCGTCGCCGACCCGATCGTAGGCCTCGCCCAGCGCGGGCATCTGTTCCTTGCAGATCCCGCAGGTGGTTGCGAACAGGTCGACGAACGTCACCGACCCTTCGTCGGGGATCTGTACCGTCCCCTCGCTGCTGCCGGTCGCCTCGATAGTGTCGATCGTGACAGGGTCGTGGCGGGGTTCCTCGTCGTCGCCCGGCAGGCCGTACACCGCGAGCGCACCGGCGCCGGCAAGCGTTCCAGCGCTCGCGACTCCGGCGAGGACCTCCCGACGTCGCATCGTTACTCGACCACCGTTCGGACGTCGTCGATGATCGCCTGCGGACGGTTCTCCTCGCGGCTGTCCGTCACGTTCGGATACGAGCGCTCGACGATCCCCTGCTCGTTGACGAGGAAGATGATGTAGTAGTGGATCTCCTGGTCGTGGTCGTCGTGGTCGTGGCCGTCGTCGGCGTCTTCGTGGTCGCCGTGGTTGTCGTCGCCATTTTCGTGATCGTCGTGGCCGTGACCGTCGTCCTCGTTGTGATCGTCGTGCGCTTCGTCCTCGGCGTGGCTATCGTGATCGTCGTCCTCGCCGTCGTGGTCATCGTGGCCCTCCTGATCGTCCTCGTCACCGTCACCGAGCTGTGCGGGGACGCCGATCTCCTCGTTGAGCAGGTCCATCGCCTCGTCCTCGGTCTCGGGGCGGAGGAAGTGCCAGTTCTCGGCCTCGTAGTCGACGCCGTACTGCTCGCCGTACTCCGCCAGCGCCTCCGGGCTGTCGGTTTCGGGATCGAACGTCATCGCCAGCAGGGCGACGTCGTCCTTGTACCCCTCCTCGGCGGCGTCCTCCTGGACGAGTCCGAGCATGTTTGTCAGGGTGCCACACTCGTCGGTACAGGACGTGTAGATGAACGTCAGCAGGTACGCGCGCTCGCCCTCGAACTCCTCGAGCGAGACCTCCCGTCCAGCGTGCGGGTCCGGAAGCGTAATCGTCGGGAACTCGTCGCCGTGGATCGGGTGCGACGGGTTGCCCCGCGACTGCTCGGGCTCGCCCAGCGCCGTCTCGCTGTCGCCGACGACCGGGAGATCGCCCAGACACCCCGCCAGTCCGCCCATTCCGGCAACCCCCAGCGTTCCCAGATACGCGCGTCGCTTCATACTCGAGTCGTAGGAGCGGGCCGTCAAATGTTCGTTGGTTCGTCCGTGAAAACCCCACATCGATGGGTTCGGCCCCTCTCGAGCCGAACATCTCCGACCGCCCT
This sequence comes from Natronococcus sp., assembly GCF_047921035.1. Lineage (NCBI taxonomy): Archaea > Methanobacteriati > Methanobacteriota > Halobacteria > Halobacteriales > Natrialbaceae > Natronococcus > Natronococcus sp. The sequence continues at coordinate 1,628 of NZ_JBLRWX010000017.1, read as the reverse complement.
CCTCGGGGTCTCCCGCCACATTCGTTGATTGTCACTGTCTAACAGCCACCTAATCCGTTCACCGAACTCCGCCTCGGATCGTAACGACTCGTCTCCCACCCTCTCCGGGACGTTCGAGTCTCGGATCGAGGACGGCCCGACCGGCCGTACGCCCGGCCGTGAAACGTCGCGAAACGTCACCGTGTCTTCGACGCCCCGGAGCTTACGACTCGGATAACTATTTTGGAGTTCCGAGTACGTCGAGGTATGTCACAATCCAACAACCCGGACGTGCGTGTCGGTTGCCCGCAGTGTAACGGAACCGTAAACGCATCCCTTCCGACCGGGTCCGGACTCGGAAGCCCGTCCCCGAACCGACTCCGCGGCACGGAAACCGAATGTCACAACTGCGGCCACGAACTCGAGTTCTACTACTACTGAACTCGCCGTCCCCGTTTTTCGCGTCGATGAACCGTCCCCCACTCGAGCCGGCAGTGAGTTGGACGGGCGCTCGAGCGAGACTCTGCTCTCACCGGTAGGAGGGGTACTCCGTGTGGGATTTGAACCCGATGCAAATCCTCGCTCTGCTCGGATTTCCGTGCTTCAAATCCCAGCCGTGCGCGCTTCGCTCGCTCACAAAAGTTCGCTCGCTGTCGTTCGAAAATCGAAGATTTTCGTGATGACGAGAGAGCGAAGCTCTCTCGAACCATAGTGCTCCGTCTGGGATTTGAACCCAGGTCATCGGCTCGAAAGGCCGAAATGATTGGCCGGACTACACCAACGGAGCCAACGCATCCTTTGCTTGCCGAGGCCTAGTAAAAAACGTTCCGTTCCGTGGCCGTCGTGACACACCCTAACTCAGAGACGGTCTTCCACTCGAGCGCACTCTCGTTGCGATACCCGCCGCCATCTCAATTCTTTTGAAGCCGCGCTACGACCCACCGGCCATGAAATACGTACGATTCCGGGACCCCGCCGGAGCCGTCCGCCGGGGCGAACTCGAGAGCGGTCACGTCCACTTCGCAAACGAGAGCTACGCGCTCGAGGACGACGAGATCGACGTCCTCCCGCCCTGCGAGCCCTCGAAGATCGTCTGCATCGGTCGCAACTACGCGGCCCACGCCGACGAGATGGGCAACGACGTCCCGGACCGACCGCTGCTCTTCTTGAAGCCGCCGAACGCGCTGGCGGGCCACGGCGACACCGTCACCGCCCCCGCGGGCAAGGAGCGCATCGACCACGAGGCCGAACTCGGCGTCGTCATCGGCGAGCAGTGTCGCCACGTCCCCGAGAGCGGGGCGATGGACGTCGTCGAGGGCTACACCTGCGTCGACGACGTCTCGAACCGCGACGACCAGCGCGAGGAGCAGAACTGGATCCGGGGGAAGGCCTTCGACGGTGCGGCGCCGATGGGGCCGGTACTCGCAACGCCCGACGAGGTCCCCGACGACGCGGCCGTCCGGACCCGCGTGAACGGCGAGACGAAACAGGACGGCTCGCTCGATCAGCTCATCTTCTCGGTGCCCGAGCTGATCGCCGAGATCACGACCTACATGACCCTCGAGCCCGGCGACGTGATCGCGACGGGTACCCCGGAGGGCGTCGGCCCGCTCGAGGACGGCGACGACGTCGAGATCGAAGTCGAGGGC
>NZ_JBLRWX010000016.1:0-45237 GCF_047921035.1 Natronococcus sp. | reverse complement strand
GAGAGGGGGTGACCGCCGGCGCGTCCTCGAGGCGGACGGCGATGGTGTCGGTACCCCGCGTTTTCAAGTCGTCCGGCGTCGCGACGGTTACCTTCTGGCCCTCGTTCATGATCGCGACGCGGTCACAGAGGCGTTCGGCCTCCTCGATGTAGTGGGTCGTCAGCAGGACCGTGGTGCCCTCCTCGTTGAGTTCGGTTACCAGCTCCCAGAGGTCGTGGCGCAACTGGACGTCGACGCCGGCCGTCGGCTCGTCCAGGATGAGCAGGTCGGGCTCGGTGACGAGCGCCCGGGCGAGCAGCAGTCGGCGCTTCATCCCCCCGGAGAGCCAGTCGAAGCGCTCGTTTCGCTTGTCGTAGATCCCGACTCGCTTGAGCACCTCGTCGGCCCGCTCTCCGGCCTCGTCCTCGGGGATTCCGTGGTAGCCGGCCTTGTGCATCAGGACCTCGCGGATGGGGAAGAAGCGGTCGACGTTGAACTCTTGGGGAGCGAGCCCGATCGCGTCCCGGGCCTGCCGGTAGTCGTCCTCGACGTCGTGGCCGAAGACGCGAGCCTCGCCGCCCGTCTTGCGGACGAGTCCGACCAGCGTGTTGATGAACGTCGTCTTCCCGGCCCCGTTCGGACCGAGCAGCCCGAAGAACTCCCCTTCCTCGACGGTCAGCGAGAGCTCCTGCAGCGCGCGTAAGTCGCCGTACTCCTTCACGAGGTCCGTCGTCTCGATGGCCGGTGGCATCGCTGAACCCTCGGCCACGCCCGCGGTTAAGAATGTTGGATCGACGCCCGAGGGAGCCTCAGTCGCCCGCTCGAGGCTGGCTCGAGGGGTTGACGGCCCCGCTCTGCTGGACGATGTCGAAGGCGGTCATCACGTCCGACCGAGAGATCAGTCCCACCATGTCACCGCCGGCGTTCGGAGCCGGCTCGCCGAACGCGCTCTCGGAGCCCCACTCGTCCCGGCCCTCGACGACGAGGAGCCGTCCGATACCGTGTTCGCGCATCCGTTCGATCGCGGTCATCGCGTCCGAGTTCGGATCGATCGTCTTCAGGTCGGTCGTCATCACGTCCGAAACCGTGTACGCGTCGCGCTCGACGGGTTTGATGTCGCGGGCGTCCGACAGCGTCACCAGTCCCACGAGCCGTTCGTCGCCGAACCCGCCGGTTTCGACGACCGGGTAGCCGGTGTGTCGCTCGGTGAACATCCGCTGGATCAGGTCCGCGACCGACGCGTCCGGCTCGACGGTGTGGAGGTCACTCGCGGGCGTCATGATGTCCCGGACCGTGACGTCCTGGAACGCGGCCTTCATCGTCACCTGCTGGGCCTCGCTCGAGGCGGCGATGTAGACGAAGAAGGCGACGCCGATGAGGATGATGTTGAACGCGAACAGCCCGAACAGCCCCATCGCGATCGCGAACATCTTGCCGATGCTCGCGGCCTGCTGGGTCGCCCGCGCGTACGAGCGGCCGCGAGCGAGCAACGCGCGAAGGATCCGTCCGCCGTCCATCGGGAACGCGGGGATCATGTTGAAGATCGCGAGCGCGACGTTGAGCACGGCGAGGTAGCCGAGGACGAACCGCGCGCCGCCGAACGCCTCGGGAGTAACGAGAAAGAGCACGTAGGAGGCGACGCCGACGAGCACGGAGACGATCGGTCCGGCGATGGCGATGGTAAACTCCTGTCGCCAGTCCTCGGGCATCTCCGAGAGCGCGGCGATCCCGCCGAACAGCCAGAGCGTGATCGAGTCGATCGGAAAGCCGTACCGCTGAGCCGTCAGCGAGTGGCCGAGTTCGTGGAGGACGACGCCGACGAACAGCCCGACCGCCGCGGCGAAGCCGAGTATCCACGGAAGCGCGCCTCCGGTTACGTAGCCGACGTCGATACCGGCGCCGAGCACGTCGTTGAGAATGTCGGTGACGGGCCCGATCTGGACGCCGATGAGGTACGCAAATAGCGGGAGCACCAGCAAGAACGTCAGATCGAGCTTGATCGGTATCCCGAACAGGGAGCCGATCCGAAAGCTCTTCAACATACTGGGTGTTTCCGGTGGCAGACTCTTAAACACGCCGCCGTCATGGTGAGGCGACGGCCGGTTCGATCGGTTCGAACGACGTCGGAACGCCGCTGCCAACCGACGTTCCTCGACCGATGCTAATATTCCTTATACAGCTCGCCCCGGCATAAACAAAATTATTATTAATGGAGGACTTCTGACTGACCGTTGAGTAGAACGAACGAACGAAAGCGGTACCGGGCATCTAGTTACCGATACTAACCGATCGCCCTCTCTCGCTCCGACTCGGAAATCACTCCCTGATAACGGTCCAAAGGGCTGCTGCTTCGCTCCAGTCGGTTGTTATCCATCCGCACGAATAGACTATACTGATATAAGGCACCTTATATCCATTGAACTATATTGCTCAGGTGCACAATAGACTTATATGGAACCTCGATGTGGATCGTACTACGATGATGGAACAGCAACTCACCACGCAGCTCGAGCCGCTCCCGACCGAAATCGAATCCCCGCAGGCCAAACTCGTCTACCTCTACCTCGAGGCCAGCGGCGGTGCGACGGCGTCGGACCTGAACGAAGTTCTGGCGATGAAGAAGATCGGCGTCCTCTCGGTGCTGAACTGCCTCACCGCGGAGGGGCTCGTCGAGAAGAACGGCGCCGAGTACGTCCCCTGTAACTGAGCGACGATTTTTGACGTGCTGTCGGTCGACTCGCCGAGGAGTTCCGTCTGAACCCGCCGCTGGCGCGGACGTATCGGTTCGAAGGCTTTATCCCCACGGTAGGCCTGCGTTTTCGTAAGTAACCACAACCATGTCGGACAAACCCGCCTCAATGTACCGGGAGATCAGTAAGCCGGCTTACACGCGCCGCGAGTACATTACTGGGATCCCCGGATCGAAGATCGCACAGCACAAGATGGGCAACGTCAGCGCCGAGCCCGACGACTACCCCGTCCAGATCAGCCTCATCACCGAGGAGGAGGTCCAGATCCGCCACGGGAGCCTCGAGGCCTCGCGCCTGTCGGCCAACCGCCACATGCTCAAAAACGCCGGCGAGAACAACTACAAGATGATCCTCCGGAAGTTCCCCCACCACGTCATCCGGGAGAACAAGCAGGCGACGGGGGCGGGTGCGGACCGTGTCTCCGACGGGATGCGCCAGTCGTTCGGGAAGATCGTCGGTACCGCCGCACGCATCGACGCCGGCGAGCGCATCTTCACGGTCTGGTGTGACCTGGACGACGCCGACCACGCCAAGGAGGCGTTCCGTCGCGCGTACAACAAGATCTCGCCGCCGTGCCGTATCGTCGTCGAGAAGGGCGAAGAGCAGCTGGTTTCGTAACCCGGCCTTTTAGTTCGTCGTCCATAGATCGAGTGCGACGAGCCCTGGCTTCGGGTACGCAGATTTTTGCGTCTCTACTCCCGACTCTCGAGCATGATCGATCTCGCGGTCGCGAACGCCGAGGAGACGTTCGATCGGATGCGAGACCCCCTCGCCGAGCGCGGCATCCGCGCCCACCACGTGCCCGTCAGCGAGCGGATCGTTTCCTTGGGCGCGGATGCGCCCTGGACAGCCGACGAGTACGACGTCGGCTTCGTCTACCCCGGACGACCGATGGAGGGTGGCGTCGCCGACGCCCTGCTCGAGGTCCCCTGGCTCAACGACCGCCAGGCGATCCTCACCTCCCGGAACAAGGCGGAGGTCCTCGCGCGCCTCGAGCGAGCCGACCTGCCGGTGCCGAAGTCGGTGTACGTCTCGAACGACGTCGGCGAGGGCGAACTGATCGAGGCGTTCGACCGGTTCGAGCCACCGGTCGTGGTGAAACCGAACTCGACTACTCGCGGGGTCGGAGTCGCGAAGGCCCACGACCTCGATTCGTTTCTGGGGATCTGTGATTACCTCTCGCTGGTCCACGACTACCGGGCGACCGGGGATCGATCCTTTCTGGTCCAGGAGTACCTCCCCGACGCGACCGACTACCGGGTGATGGTCGTCGACAGCGAGTACGTCGGCGCGGTCGAACGTCGCCTTCCCGACGACGCGGTCCGCGAGGGCCAGTGGAAACACAACGTCCACCGCGGCGCGAAGGCGCGGGGGGTCGACCTCCCGGCGGAACGGCGTCGACTGGCCGAGTCGGTCGCCGACCGCCTCGAGATCCCGTTTCTCGGAGTGGACCTGCTCGAGACGGGCGATCGGGTCGTAGTCAACGAGACGAACGCCCGGCCGACGATCGACGAGGCGACGAAGTACGACCCGTCGTTTTACGACCGGCTGGCCGGAGTGATCTCCGAACGTGCCGGCGTCTCGAGGACTGGTTGACGACGTGCCGTCTCGGAAGGGGTTCGAGAACGAAAACCGGTGCCGACCGCGAGTCGACTCTCGTGTGCTTACTCGAGGCTGATTCCCGAGGAGTGTTCGGCCGACTCGAAGACGACCTCGAGGACGCCGTTGTTGTACGTCGCCGAGGCGCTGTGTTCGTTGACCCGCTGGGGGAGCGAGACGCGCTCGTCGTACTGGCGGTGGTCGCTCTGGGCCGAAATCGTGAGCGTCTTCCCGTCGCACTCGAGGTCGATGTTGTCCTTCTCGACGCCCGGAAGGTCGGCGACGACGCGGATCTCGTCGTCGGTTTCGTGGATGTCGACGTGGGTGTCCATCCCGAATCCGCTGTCGACGGCGCTCGAAGAGTCGAAATCGACGTCGGCACCGTTCATCATCTCGTTCATCATCCGCTCGATTTCCCGAAAGAGATCGTCGAAGGGTTCGTCGCGGTCGTCTCGTCGCATAGCTGGTGGTAGGGAAGGGACGGCCAAAAGCTTTCCCCGACGACTCAGTCGGCGGTCTGTCGATCCGCCATCCGCTTCTCAGGGTTGTCCAGCCGACTGAGACCGATTCCCAGCGTCTCGTTGGTGAGCGCCCGGCTCTCCGGGCCGTCGAGCAGCCCCGTCACCGAGCGGATCGCGTCGATGTTTTCGGGAACGACGTCCGACTCCTGGTGGATCGCCTGCATGCAGTAGAGGTCGCGTCCCTCGACGGTGATCGACTCCTCCCAGATGCAGTTCTCCCAGATATCGCCGCGGGGGCGGCCGGCGTCGAGCGCGAGGTCCTTGAGCGTGCCGGCGCCGTCGATCCCGGCGTAGTCGGGGATCATGAGCAGCCGGTCCTCCGCGCGCAGTCGGTCGCGGATCTCGTCGACGTCGTCCGGTTTCTCCTCGAGGGTGATGTTGACCGCGTGAACGTGCATCATCGTCGTCGGGACCTTGAGCCCGATCGTATCGATGTCGAGTTCGGGGAAGACGGTCTGGACGTCCGGGCCGTGGTGGGAGGGGATGGAGACGGGGTCCGGCAGGGCGTCGTTGATCGGGCCGCGTCCGGTCTGGTTCGGGTCGCCGCCGCGACGAACGAGCGTCGTCCGTACCTTCTCGATGCCGTAGTCCTCGTGGATCGGCGAGACGAGCCGCGAGAGGCCGGTCGTGTTACAGGAGACGACGCGAACGTAGTCGGCGTCGGTCGCCTCGTCGTAGTTCGCGCGGGCGTTGAAACTAACCTCCGCGATGGTCGCGTCCTCGCCGCCCTGGAAGAGCGCGGGGGTGTCGTGGCGCTCGTAGAGCGGTCGATTCTGTTCGCCGATTCCGGAGGGTGTGGCGTCGACGACGATGTCGCTGTCGGCGACGAGCTCGTCGACGGTGCCGGCGAGATCGATGCCGGCCTCGCGGAAGCCATCGGTTCGGTCCTCGTCGACCGCGTAAAGCGGATATCCGGCCTCGACCGCCCCGAGTGCAACGTAGTCGGGACTGACCTTGGCGACGCCGGCGACCTCCATGTCTGGCTGGGCTCGCACGGCGTCTGCGACGCGTTTTCCGATGGTTCCATAACCGTTGATTCCGACCCGGAGCATACGCGTCGACATCCACCGCCGACCGGCATAACTGTTTTGCAAGAATCTGATAGATGTTAACTCGAAATTGAGTTGTCTAGAACAGATCGGCCGGAGACTCGTGCTAACGAATCTCTCCGACGAACTTCTCAAAATCGATGAATTTTCTGTGATATGTGATACCACAGCGGGCCGTCCGGTTCTCGGTCACTCGAAATCCTTCCCTATCGTGAATCAACGTTTCGGAAGGGGCAACTGATTTAATCGTGGACCGCGTAGTACTCGAATATGAGTGAACATTCGTACGCGGAGAACGAGTTCGAGGGGACGCTCCGTATCGGACTCAACGGGTTCGGACGGATCGGCCGCAACGTCCTCCGGGCGTCGCTCGAGTACGACGACGTCGAGGTCGTCGCGATCAACGACGTCATGGACAACGACGACATGCGCTACCTGCTGCAGTACGACTCGGTCCACGGCCGCCTCGAGGACGTCACCCTCGAGGGTGACACCCTCACCGTCGAGGGCCGGGAGATCCGGCTGACCTCCGAGCGCGATCCGACTCAGCTGCCGTGGGACGAACTCGACGTCGACGTCGCCTTCGAGGCGACGGGGATCTTCCGTACGTACGACGAGGCCGCCCAGCATCTTGAAGCCGGCGCCGAGAAGGTACTGATCTCAGCGCCGCCGAAAGGCGAGAAGGAGGTCCAGACGATCGTCTACGGCGTCAATCACGACGAGTACGACGGCGAGGATGTCCTTTCGAACGCCTCCTGTACGACGAACTCGGTCGCGCCGGTCGTGAAAGTCCTCGACGACGAGTTCGGCATCGAGTCCGGACTGTTGACGACGGTCCACGCCTACACCGGCACCCAGAACCTGGTCGACGGCCCGCTCGACAAGCGCCGCCGTGGCCGCTCCGCCGCCGAGAACATCATCCCGACCTCGACCGGCGCCGCCATCGCCACCACCGAAGTGCTCCCCCAGCTCGAGGGCAAGCTCGACGGGATGGCGATGCGCGTTCCCGTTCCGAACGGGTCGGTGACCGACCTCACCGTCGACCTCGAGGAAGACGTCACCGAGGAAGAGATCGCCGACGCGATCCGATCGGCGGCCGACGACGAACTCGCTGGCGTATTAGGCTACACAGACGAGGAAATCGTCTCCCGGGACATCATCGGCCTGCCGTTCTCCTCGTACGTCGACCTCGAGTCGACGATGTCCCTCGAGGACGGTCTCGTGAAGGTGCTGACCTGGTACGACAACGAGTACGGCTTCTCGAACCGGATGCTCGACCTCGCGACGTACGTCGCCGCCGAGGCCGAAGCCGACGAGGCCGACGAAGCGGTCGCCCGCTGAGCAGCTGCCACTTTAACCTTTAAGCGCGTTCGACACGCCCTCTCGGTATGTTCAAGACGATCGACGATCTCGACGCCGAGCAGCGGCTGCTGGTTCGTCTCGACCTCAACGCGCCCATCGAGGACGGAACCGTCCAGGACAACCGCCGGTTCGCGCGCCACGCCGAAACCCTTCGAGAACTGCTCGAGGACGGCCACGCCGTCGCCGTGCTGGCCCACCAGGGCCGACCCGGTCGCGACACGTTCGTCTCGCTCGAGGCACACGCCGACATCCTCGCCGATCACCTCGAGCGGGAGGTCGACTTCGTCGCGGATACCTTCGGCGACGACGCCCTCGAGGCGATCGACGACCTCGAGAGGGGCGACGTGCTCGTCCTCGAGAACGCCCGGATGTGCGACGAGGAACTTCCCGAGGAGGAGCCCGAGGTCAAGGCCGACACCGAGTTCGTACGAACCCTCGCGCCGGAGTTCGACGCCTACGTCAACGACGCCTACTCGGCGGCCCACCGCGCCCACGCCTCGCTGGTCGGCTTCCCGCGCGTGATGGACGCCTACGCGGGTCGCGTGATGGAACAGGAGTACACCGCGAACTCGTCGATCCAGGAGCGGGAGTTCGACGGCACCGTCACGATGGCGCTCGGCGGTACCAAGGCCGAAGATCTGATCCCAGTTATTGAGGGCGTTGACGACACCGTCGACCGGTTCTGTCTCGGCGGCATCGTCGGTGAACTCTTCCTACGAGCCGCGGGGCACGACGTCGGCTACGACGTCGAGGGAACCGACTTCTTCGACGAGCAGTGGGACGAGCAACAGGAGACGATCGAACGCATCCTCGAGGAGTACGAGGACTCGCTGTACCTCGCGACCGATCTCGCCTACGAGGGTGAGGACGACGAGCGTGCCGAAACCGAGGTCGAGGGCCTCGAGAAGGAGACCTCGTACCTCGACGTCGGTTCCGACACTGCAGAGACGTACGCCGACCTGGTCCGTGAGTCGGAGGCCGTCTTCGTCAAGGGCGCGCTGGGCGTCTTCGAGGACGAACGATTCGCCGACGGCACCGTGGCGGTACTCGAGTCGATCGCCGAGACCGACTGCTTCTCGGTCGTCGGCGGCGGCGACACCTCCCGCGCGATCGAGATGTACGGGCTCGACGAGGACGACTTCGGACACGTCTCGATCGCCGGCGGCGCCTACGTCCGCGCGCTCACCGGCGAGCCCCTGGTCGCGATCGAGGCCCTCGAGGACGCGGCCGAGTAGCGTCCTCTTGTAACCGATAGCAAGACCTTTCGGCCCGCTGGTCCCAGCATCGGGTATGTCCGACCTTCGCGCGGCCGCCGAGACGGCCGTCCGACAGTGTCTCGCGCTCGAGTCAGACGAATCCTGCGCCGTCGTCACCGACGACAAACGGGAGCCGATCGGCGAGGCGATCTACGAGGTCGCGAGCGCGGTTACCGACGACGCCGTCATCGTTCGTTACCCGCCCGGCGAGACCCACGGGAGCGAACCGCCGGAACCCGTTGCAGCGGCGATGGCCGGCGCCGACGTCGTCCTCGCGCCGACGAGCAAGAGCCTGAGTCACACCCGCGCGCGCGGCGACGCGAACGAGGCCGGCGCCCGCGTCGCCACGCTGCCGGGGATCACCGAGGAGGTCTTTACGACCGGGCTGGACGCCGACTACGAGGCGATCGCCGCCCACTCCGCCGACGTGCGCGAGCAGGTCGACGGCGCCGGCGAGATCCGGGTCACCGCACCCGCTGGCACCGACATCACGTTCGGGATCGGCGACCGGGAGTTCCTCTCGGATACCGGGATCGTCCACGAGCCCGGCCAGATGTCGAACCTCCCCGCGGGCGAGGTGTTCGTCAGCCCCGAAACGGCCGACGGGACGTTCGTCGTCGACGGGACGATGCGACCTCACGGGTTGCTCGAGGACGGCCAGGAGCTTCGCTTCGAGGTCGAGGACGGACTCGTCACCGAGATTTCCGACGACGAGATCCGCGAGACGGTCGAGAACGCCGCTGAGGAAGTTGGCGACGCCGCCTACAACCTCGCGGAACTCGGCATCGGCACGAACGTCGCGGTCACCGACCTCGTCGGCTCCGTCCTGCTGGACGAGAAAGCGGGTGGCACGGTTCACATCGCGATCGGCGACGACGCGGGGATCGGCGGCGACGTCGATGCGCCGATCCACCTCGACGGGATCGTCCGGGAGCCGACGGTGTGGGCGGATGGGGAGGTCGTAGACCTCCCGACGGCGAACGGCGACGAGCCGTGAGCGGGCACCGTGATCGAGCTTCCCGGAACGAAGTGGGATCGCGCCGTCCTCGAGCGGGGACGCCGAATCGGAGCGGGTGACGACTCCGACGCGTCGGCACCGATCGGCGACGGTGCGAGCCAGTAACGGGTCCACACGCGGTCCAATCGCCTTTTACGGCCGTGGCGTCTACGGCGTGTTATGAACGACGTTCCAGACCGGATCCCGACGCCCTGTCCGTCGTGCTCGCCGGACCTCGAGACGGTCCACGAGGTACTGACGGCGGGCGGCGGGGCGCTTACGGTTCGCTGCAGCGAGTGCAGTCACGTCCACAAGGTACAGCCCGATCCCGAACGCGAAGTCACCCTCGACGTCGTCGTCTCTCAGGAGGGCGAGTCGTTCACCGCGAACGTCACCGCGCCCGAAGACGAGACCGTCGAGGTCGGCGACGAGTTCATTCTCGAAACCGACGAGGTGCTCTCGACGGTCCGGGTTACGAGCGTCGAACTCGGCGGCCACCGCCGCGTCGAGGAGGCCGACGTCGACGACGTCGAGACCGTCTGGACCCGCGAGGTCGACAACGTGGCTGTCAACGTCACTGTTCACCCGCAGGACGGCTCCCGGGACGACAGCCGGAGCATCACCGTCTACGTCCCCGGCGACTACGAGTTCGAGGTCGGCTCGATCGAGGAGTTCGGCGACGACGAGTTCGAGATCGACGCCTTCGTCGTCCGCAAGGACGCCTCGGGGTACGACCGGGACCGCTACGAGATGGAAGGCGACACGGGGATCGCGAAGGACCTCAAGCGGGTCTACGCCTACGACGAGCAGACCAGCGCCTGGTCGGCCTGGTAGTCGAACGGTCGTCCGAACGAAGAACTGGCATGCAGTTGCGTCCCACAGGCTATTGTCCGCGAGCCCGTAGGTTCCGCCATGTTCGATCGATTCAGCTCCGACGGCTCCGACGACGATTACGAGACCGCTCGCGAGCGAATGGTTCGAACGGTCGCAGACCGGGTCGACGACGACCGGGTCCTCGAGGCCCTCCGGGCGGTTCCGCGCCACGAGTTCGTCCCGCCCGATCGGCGCGGGGACGCCTACCGGGATCAACCGCTTCCAATCGGCGACGGCCAGACGATCAGCGCGCCCCACATGGTCGCGATCATGGCCGACCGGCTCGAGTTCGAGCCCGGCGAGGACGTCCTCGAGATCGGCACCGGCTGTGGCTACCACGCCGCCGTCACTGCCGAGCTCGTCGGCGCGGAGCACGTCTACAGCGTCGAGTACGGCGCGGACCTCGCCGAGCAGGCGCGAGAACGGCTCACCGAGACGGAATACGGCGACGTCTCGATTCGCGTCGGCGACGGCCGCGAGGGGTGGGCCGACCACGCACCCTACGACGCGGCGTACTTCACCTGCGCGACGCCGTCGTTTCCGGATTCGGTCGTCGAGCAGGTCCGGCCCGGCGGACGGCTGCTCGCACCGGTCGGAACCGGCTTCCAGACACTGGTGCTGGCCGAGAAGCGCGGAGACGGGAGCCTCGAGCGCAGCGAACACGGCGGCGTTCGGTTCGTTCGAATGCGAGGGGAGTAGTCCGTCGTTGCGCGGGCGGGCGCGTAGTTGATAATGCTCCGTCCGCTACCCCGGGTATGGACCCTGCGGTACTCCGCGAGGACATGGTCGACGGCCTCGAATCCCCCGCCAAGGGGGTTCTCACGGACGAGGCCGTCGCCATCGCGATGCGGGACGTTCCCCGCCACGCCTTCCTCGAGGACGACCACTCGGCTTACGCCGATCGCGAGCACGAGGTCCTCGAGACTCGCGTCCTCGCGCCGAGTACGGTCGCCCGCCTGTTCGAGGCGCTCGCCCTCGAGGACGGCGACGACGTGTTGATCGTCGGCGCCGGCGTCGGCTACACGGCGGCTGTGGCGGCCGAGATCGTCGGCGAGCAGCGCGTCCACGCCGTCGATATTTCGCGCCCCCTGGTCGCCGAAGCGCGAGCCAACCTCGAGCGGGCCGGCTACGAGGGCGTGCTCGTCGATCGCCGTGACGGCGCGAACGGACTCCCGGAGTACGCTCCCTTCGATCGGATCCTGCTCGAGGCGGCCGCGGTCGACCCGCCGCGACCGCTGCTCGATCAACTCGCCGACGGCGGCCGGCTCGTTCTCCCTCGCGGCACCCAGCCCCAGCGACTCGCGGCCGTCGACGCCGACGGCTCGAGCGAGGTGTTCGAGGCGGTTTCGTTCGATCCGCTCCTGCTCGAGGGCGAGCAATCGGGTGCCGTCGAACGGAATCGGACGAACCGTGAGGACCTCGAGTACGCTCGGCAACGGGCGGAGTCGCGAACGGGCTGGGAGCAGGAGTGGATCGCGTGGGACGACCGACTACGCTGATCGGACCTCCCGCCGCGTCGATTCTTAGCGCTGGGCGCCGACGTCCTCGAGCGGAACTTCGGAGAACGGATCGAAGTAGACGTTAGAGACGCCCGCATCGAGCGATTCGGAGATGGCGTCGCCGTCGCCGTCTGCCGGCTGTCCCGTCTCGGGATCCATGAACGGTTCGTCCGCTTCCTCGACCCGCTGGCGCCACTCGACGGTGACGCGACTCGAGGGGCCGTTAGCTGCTCCCCAGTAGTTGTCCGTCGCGTCGACGGTTCCCTGCATGGGCGGCCAGTACTCGTCGTCCGCTTCGAACCCCTGCTCAGTACCGGCCTCGATACCGTAGTGGTCGTTGTAACAGATGTGGCTCTCCGAGACGTCTGTGTGCGTTTCCCAGGCGGACGCAGTGATACCGTTGCCGTTGCCCACGATCCGACCGGAGTCGATACTCGCTCGGCTCCCGTGGCCAACGTGGATCCCCGCCCCCGTTCTCTCACCGTCCCCCTCGCGTCCGTTTTGTCGCATGGTACAGTTTTCCAGAACCGCGTCCGATCCACCCCAAAAATCGGGGTTCCCGTCTAGATGGATGCCTCTCCAGTTGTCCTCGACGAGACAGTTCTCGAGGGTCCCACCGTCGACGTAGAACTCGAATCCGCTGTCGTTTTCGGCGGCAGTAATGTTCCTGTAGCGCCCTCCCAGACTGAGCTGCGCGTAGATACCCGCGTTCCCACCGCGAAGTTCGACGTCCTCGATAGTCGTCTCCCAGTTTACTTCCTGACCGCCAGGATCCGGATTGACGACGATACCGCTCGGGCGTGCGGGTCGTCCGAAGCGCTCGACCGTCGCCTCGCTGACGTCGATCGTATGGGCGTTTCCACGGAGCGTAACGCCGTCGGAGTCCACGACGACGCAAGCTGGCTGGTCCAGCGAATCGGGCTCGAGGTCCGCGACGAGTTCGTATTCGCCCGGCTCTTCGATCACCGTCGGCGAGTCGATCGGCGTCGGACTATCGTCGTCCGAGGCGGCGACCGACGTGCTGGCGGCAAGTCCCAGACCCACAGCGCCGACGGCTCCGATGAAAGCGCGACGAGTTCGATCGTGACTCGAGTTGGTTTCGTGAACCATGCCGCTTCCCTTTCACTCACGGTGTCTTAACTCACGACCTTGCAATAAATTCGAGCTATAGTGATTGTTTGTCCATACGACTCTTGCTTGGGTTGACAGTCACCAGGAGAGACGGTGTCGAATGGCCGCCATCGGTACGCCAATCGGCTGAACGCACGCTGGAGCCGATTTCGAAACGGGATGCTGGAACGAGATGTTTTCGGCCGTACAGTTCGCGGCGCGGTCAGCGCTCGGCTCTCGAGCGAACGCGCTCGAGCGAGCAGGTCGAGTCGCGTCTCAGCGACGATCGCCGACGTCCTCGAGGGGAGTTTCGGAGAACGGATCGAAGTAGACGTTGGTGACGCCGGACTCGAGGGATTCGGAAATGGCGTCGCCGTCGCCGTCTGCCGGCCGTCCGGTCTCGGGGTCCGTAAACGGTTCGTCGGGTTCGATGAGTTCCCGTCTCACCCCTCGACCGTGTCGGTAGTTCTGGCTGAGGCGACTCGAAGGGCCATTAGCTGTACCCCAGTAATTGCCCGTCGCCTGAACGCGAGGTTGTCTGGGCGACTCCCGCTCGTCGTCGTCGGCTAGATATAGCTGGCCTTCGATCCCGTACTGATCGTTGTAGCAGATGTGGTTCCCCTCGATGACTGCGTTCGCGTCCCAGGCCGAGACCTGGATACCGTTGCCGTTTCCGACGATACGGCTGGATCCGATCTGCGCGTCGGATTGATGACTAACCCAAATCCCATGTCCCTTGTCCCTTCCCGGAGACGGGTACCAGGTTCCGTTCGCCTCCACCGTACAGTTCTCCACGTCTATTTCCGAACGGCGTCCCCAGTCTTGGACACTCGCTTGCACGTACACTCCTCGATAGTTCTCCGTTATCGTACAGTCTCGGAGTCGACCCGTATCGGAAGCAAACCAGAGTCCGTTCTCATTTTCCGTAGCCGTGATTTCGCTAAACCTTCCCCCGCCGCCTATCCTCGAGAAGATGCCACAGTACCCGCCGCGGAGTTCGACGTTTTCGATCGTCGTATCCCAGTCCACGGATCGGTTCGGACCCCAGGGGCTGTTCCGCGGGGGTCGATTAAGAGTGATGCAACTGGGGTCGATACGTCCTGGATCGAACGAACCGGACGTTATGTTACCTAAATCGATCGTGTGACCGTTCCCGTACAGAGTGAACTCTCCGTGTTCGTCCTGAAGATTGACCACGATACAGCCCCGTTGGTCGAGTTCCTCCGGCTCGAGGTCCGCGACGAGTTCGTATTCGCCCGGCTCTTCGATCACCGTCGGCGAGTCGATCGGCGTCGGATCGCCGTCGCTCGAGGCGCCGACCGACGTGCTGCCGACAAGTCCCAAGCCCGTAGCGCCGACGGCTCCGATAACGGCTCGACGGCTCCGGTCGCGACTCGAGTCGGTTTCGTGAACCATGCCGCTTCCCTTTCACTCACGGCGTCTTAACTCACGGCCTTTCGATAAATTCGGCCTGCGGTGGTTGTCTGTAGATACGACTCTCGACCGGGCTGATACCCGATCGGTGAACTCGTCGTCGGATAGCCGTTATCGGTACGCCGACCGATCGAACGCCGGCTCGAGGAATCTCGAAACCGGCTACCGAACTGAGATGTCTTTCGCCGAACACCTCACGAGACGGTCGTCGGTCGGTGGCTGGGAGGGCGCCCTCGAGTGGAAGTGAACCGATCTGGTAGGAACGAGAACGGATCAGGTTGGACAAACGTGACGGAAACAGCCGATCATACGATCAGGGACAGTTCTCGCTGAACTCGTAGTCGGCTGCCCAGTTAATCGACGGATGGTCGATAGCAGCATCGAACCGGAGCTCCATCTTTTGTGTTGTCGCCTCGTTAACCGATATCCAGTAGAGCTGATCCGTTTCCGGATACCGAACACAGAACGCGTCGATTTCCTCTCGGTAGGTCTGTTCGTGATACTCTCCGTTCTTGGTTGTCTGTGAATGGGTGTTAAATCGGATCGTTCGTGGTTTGTTCTGCCACGCGGTCTTACACTGGACTCGATGTAACGTCACTCCATCATCGACTACGAGATCGTACTTATCGTTGTCACCGAACGGGACCGAGACGCTGTATCCGGCTTCTATGAGCCGTGAAGCGATTTTAATTTCTGTCTCGTCTCCCTTCTCTTTCGAGTTCCGCATCGTGGTTCGTAACTATAGATGTAATTTGGTTTAATAATAGGGATGGCCACGACTACTGATTCTGGAAAACCATGAACGCACTTGATTGAACCCGTCTGTTCAAGTTGTTCGTAACACAGCAGGCGGACCGCCCGCGATATTGAGAAAGCGCCCGGAGCGGGATTTGAACCCGCGTCACAACCGTGACAGGGTTGTATGATGGGCCACTACACCATCCGGGCAGGCAAGTCGCAAGAAAGCGCCCGGAGCGGGATTTGAACCCGCGTCACAACCGTGACAGGGTTGTATGATGGGCCACTACACCATCCGGGCTTGCTTGCGGCGTCTTGCGACGCATTTCTCCGTTTCCCGGTGAGAGTATTAAGGCTTTCCAATCGTGAAACGTGTGGTAGGACGAACCGGGACACGTCCGCTCCAGAGGCGTCCACTTTCACTCCCCACAAGGAATATAACCGAGAACGGGCTACGTACGAACGTGACAGATAGTTCCGGTCAAGTTCGCCAGGCCGGATAGCCGCGCTTTTGAGTCGAGTTAGTAACCGTTAAATGCGTCCCGCCGCTACGTGCCTGTAGTATCTCGTGACAGCCGCTTCTCTCCCGATAGCCCGCACCAACACATGGTAGACGTAAGCCAACACGAACTCGTTCCGGAACACACCGTCCTCGAGGAGGACGTCCTCGAGGAGGTTCTTTCGGAGTACGACATCGACCGCACAGACTTACCGAAAATCAAGCGCAAGGACTCCGCTCTCCCGGACGAGGCGGAAGTCGGCGACGTCATCAAGATCGTTCGGAACTCACGCACAACCGACCAGGCAGTCGTATACCGACTTGTGGTAGAATAAATGTCAATAGAACTTGATCGCTCGAAACGACGGGACATCTCGCGCGAATACTTCTCGAAGGAACGGCTCGCAGAACACCACTACCGATCGTTTAACGCCTTCCTCAACCGAGGGATGCAGGAGGTCGTCGACGAGAAGGAGACGATCGACACCGACATCGGCGACAAGGAGGGCGAGGAACCGGTACACGTCAAGCTTGGCGATGTCCGCGTCGTCACGCCCCGTGTTCGGGAGGCCGACGGCTCCGAGGAGCTGCTGTACCCTCAGGAGGCCCGACTCCGGAACATCACCTACTCCGCGCCCGTCTTCATGGAGATGTCGATCGTCAAGGGCGAGGAGGGCGACCAGCGGGTCGTCGACTCGACCGAGACGAAGATCGGCCGCATGCCGATCATGGTCGGCTCCGACAAGTGTAACATCGCCGGCTTCAGCGACGAGGAGCTGATCGAGATCGGCGAAGACCCCGCCGATCCCGGCGGCTACTTCATCGTCAACGGCTCCGAGCGCGTGCTGATGACCAGCGAGGACCTCGCGCCGAACAAGATCCTCGCGGAGTACGACACCAAGTACGGTGACGAGATCCAGGTCGCGAAGACCTTCTCGCAGCGCCGTGGCTACCGCGCACTCGTGCTGTGTGAGCGAACCCGGAACGGGCTGCTCGAGGTCTCGTTCCCGTCGGTGTCGGGATCGATCAACTTCGTCACGCTCGTTCGGGCGCTGGGCCTCGAGAGCGACGAGGAGATCGTCCACAAGGTCTCGAACGACCCCGAGGTCGTCAAGTACATGCTCGAGAACCTGGAGGAAGCGGAGGTCCAGACCGAGGAGGAGGCGATCGAGGAGCTCGGAAAGCGCGTCGCCTCCGGCCAGGGGAAGAACTACCAGCTCAAGCGGGCCAACTACGTCATCGACCGCTACCTCCTGCCACACCTCCACGAGGAGGGTGTCGACGAGGAGGACGTTCGGATCAACAAGGCTCACTACCTCTGTCGGATGGCCGAGGCCTGCTTCGAGCTCGCGCTCGGTCGCCGCGAGGCCGACGACAAGGACCACTACGCGAACAAGCGACTGAAGGTCAGCGGCGACCTGATGCGGGACCTGTTCCGGACCGCGCTGAACAAGCTGGCCCGGGACGTCAAATACCAGCTCGAGCGCGCGAACATGCGCAACCGACAGCTCTCGGTCAACACCGTCGTCCGTTCGGACGTGCTGACCGAACGTCTCGAGCACCCGATCGCGACCGGAAACTGGGTCGGCGGCCGCTCCGGCGTCTCCCAGCTGGTCGACCGCACCGACTTCATGGGCGTGCTCTCACACCTGCGCCGACTGCGCAGTCCGCTCAGTCGCTCGCAGCCACACTTCGAGGCGCGAGACCTGCACGCGACCCAGTGGGGTCGCATCTGTCCCTCCGAGACGCCGGAGGGGCCGAACTGTGGACTGGTGAAGAACTTCGCCCAGGCGATGGAGCTCTCCCAGAACATCGAGGACGAACAGGAACTCAAACGCGAACTCGCCTCGATGGGCGTCGAGGGGATCCCCGGTCTCGAGGGTATCGAGCGATCGACCGCAGACGACTGATCAACAATGAGCAGCCAACAACGAGAAGCGAAAGTCTACGTCAACGGGTCGCTGGTGGGGACCCATCCCGATCCGCACGAACTGGCCGAACAGATCCGCGAAGCGCGACGCATCGGCGACGTCAGCGAGATGGTCAACGTCTCCGTCAAGGAGCGCACCCGAGAAGTGATCGTCAACGCCGACGCCGGCCGCGCGCGGCGACCGCTGTTGGTCGTCGAGGACGGCGAACCCCGTATCTCGGACCAGGAACTCGAGGCGCTCCAGGACGGCGACCTCGAGTTCGAGGACCTGGTCGAGCACGGCTACATCGAGTTCATCGACGCCGAGGAGGAGGAGGACATCTACGTCGCCGTCGACGAGGACGACCTTGACGAGGATCACACCCACCTCGAGATCGATCCGCAGCTGATCTTCGGGATCGGTGCGGGGATGATCCCCTACCCCGAGCACAACGCCTCACCCCGGATTACGATGGGTGCGGGGATGATCAAGCAGTCGCTCGGACTGCCGAGCGCGAACTACCGGATCCGTCCGGACACGCGCCAGCACCTGCTGCACTACCCGCAGCTCTCGATGGTCAAGACCCAGACCACCGAGCAGATCGGCTTCGACGAGCGACCCGCCGCCCAGAACTTCGTCGTCGCCGTCATGAGCTACGAGGGGTTCAACATCGAGGACGCGCTGGTTATGAACAAGGCCAGCGTCGAACGCGCGCTCGCCCGCTCGCACTTCTTCCGGACCTACGAGGGCGAGGAACGACGCTACCCGGGCGGCCAGGAGGACCGCTTCGAGATTCCGAGCCAGGACGTCCGCGGTGCCCGCGGCGAGGAAGCGTACACGCACCTCGACGAGGACGGTCTCGTCAACCCCGAGACGCGAGTCGACGAGAACTCCGTCCTGCTCGGGAAGACGAGCCCGCCGCGGTTCCTCGAGGAACCCGACGACATGGGCGGTCTCTCGCCCCAGAAGCGCCGCGAGACCTCCGTCACTATGCGTTCGGGCGAGTCCGGAGTCGTCGACACCGTCACGCTGATGGAGGGCGAGGACGGCTCGAAGCTCTCGAAGGTCTCCGTGCGCGACGAACGGATCCCCGAACTCGGGGACAAGTTCGCCAGCCGCCACGGCCAGAAGGGGGTCGTCGGCCACCTCGCACCCCAGGAGGACATGCCCTTCACCGAGGAGGGCGTCGTGCCCGACCTCGTTCTGAACCCCCACGCCCTGCCGTCGCGGATGACGGTCGGTCACATCCTCGAGATGATCGGCGGCAAGCTCGGCGCCATGGAGGGTCGTCGCGTCGACGGCACCCCGTTCCTCGGCGAGGACGAGGACGAACTCCGCGAGGGACTCGAGCAAAACGGATTCAATTCCGCCGGCAAGGAGACGATGTACTCCGGGATCTCCGGCGAGAAGATCGAGGCCGAAATCTTCGTCGGGATCATCTTCTACCAGAAGCTCTACCACATGGTCTCGAACAAGCTCCACGCCCGTTCCCGGGGCCCGGTGCAGGTGCTGACCCGCCAGCCGACAGAGGGTCGCGCCCGCGAGGGTGGACTCCGTATCGGGGAGATGGAACGCGACGTCTTCATCGGCCACGGTGCCGCGATGACTCTGAAGGAGCGACTGCTCGACGAGTCCGACCGCGAGTTCATCCACATCTGCGGCCAGTGCGGGATGAGCGCGGTCGAGAACGTCGAACAGCGCCGGGTCTACTGTCCGAACTGCGACGAGGAGACGGACATCCACGAGATCGAGATGAGCTACGCGTTCAAGCTCCTGCTGGACGAGATGAAGGCGCTGGGTATCGCGCCGCGACTGGAACTGGAGGACGCCGTCTAACCCACCATGCAAAACAGCACACCAAAAGACATCGGATCGATCAACTTCGGGCTCATGGAGCCCGAGGAGTACCGGGAGATGAGCGCGACGAAGATCATCACGGCCGACACCTACGACGACGACGGCTTCCCCATCGACATGGGACTGATGGACCCCCGGCTGGGCGTCATCGACCCCGGACTCGAGTGTAAGACCTGCGGGAAGCACTCCGGCTCGTGTAACGGTCACTTCGGCCACATCGAACTGGCCGCGCCCGTCATCCACGTCGGCTTCACGAAGCTTATTCGTCGGCTCCTGCGGGGGACCTGTCGGGAGTGCTCGCGGCTCCTGCTGACCGAGGACGAACGCGGGGAGTTCTACGATCAGATCGACGACTCCCGGAAGCTCGGCCGCGACCTGAACGACGTCACGAAGGCCGCCATCCGGCAGGCCCGAAAGAAGGATCGGTGTCCCCACTGCGGCGAGATCCAGTACGACATCGACCACGAGAAGCCGACGACCTACTACGAGGTCCAGCAGGTCCTGACCAGCGAGTACTCCCAGCGTATCGCCGGCGCGATGCAGGGCGACGAGGAGGCCGGCGTCGAGCGGACGACGCCGGACGAACTCGCCGAGAAGACCGAGATCGACATCGGTCGGATCAACGAAATCCTCTCGGGCTCGTTCCGCCCGCGCGAGAGCCAGCGCAAGGCCATCGAGAAGGCCCTGGACATCGACCTCACGGAGGAGGACACGAACAAGCTGATGCCCAGCGACATCCGTGACTGGTTCGAGGCCATCCCGGACGAGGACATGGAAGTTCTGGGGATCAACCCCGAGCGATCCCGCCCCGAGTGGATGATCCTGACCGTCCTCCCCGTACCGCCCGTAACCGCGCGGCCGTCGATCACCCTCGACAACGGCCAGCGCTCCGAGGACGACCTCACGCACAAGCTGGTCGACATCATCCGGATCAACCAGCGGTTCATGGAGAACCGCGAGGCCGGCGCGCCCCAGCTGATCATCGAGGACCTCTGGGAGCTGTTGCAGTACCACGTCACCACGTTCATGGACAACGAGATCTCGGGGACGCCGCCGGCCCGTCACCGCTCCGGCCGTCCGCTCAAGACCCTCTCCCAGCGACTCAAGGGCAAGGAGGGTCGGTTCCGGGGCTCGCTGTCCGGGAAACGCGTGAACTTCTCGGCCCGAACCGTCATCTCGCCGGACCCGACCCTCTCGCTGAACGAGGTCGGCGTCCCCGACCGCGTCGCCAGCGAGATGACCCAGACGATGAACGTCACCGAGCGCAACGTCGAGGAGGCTCGCCGGTACGTCTCGAACGGCCCCGAAGCCCACCCCGGCGCGAACTACGTCCGGCGTCCCGACGGTCGCCGACTGAAGGTGACCGAGAAGAACTGCGAACAGCTCGCCGAGAAGGTCGATGCCGGCTGGGAGGTCAATCGCCACCTCGTCGACGGCGACATCGTCATCTTCAACCGGCAGCCGTCGCTGCACCGGATGTCGATCATGGCCCACGAGGTCGTGGTCATGCCGTACAAGACGTTCCGGCTGAACACCGTCGTCTGTCCCCCGTACAACGCAGACTTCGACGGCGACGAGATGAACATGCACGCGCTGCAAAACGAGGAGGCCCGAGCCGAGGCCCGCGTCCTCATGCGCGTTCAGGAGCAGATCCTGAGCCCGCGCTTCGGCGAGAACATCATCGGCGCCATCCAGGACCACATCTCGGGGATGTACCTGCTGACCCACGACAACCCCCGGTTCAACGAGACCCAGGCGCTGGACCTGCTGCGTGCGACCCGAATCGACGAACTGCCCGAACCCAGCGGCATCGACGACGAGGACGAGCCGTTCTGGACCGGGTACGACGTCTTCTCGGAGCTGCTCCCTGACGACTTGAGCCTCGAGTTCACCGGTACCGTCGGCGACGACGTCGTCGTCGAGGACGGACAGCTCATCGAGGGAACGATCGCCGAGGACGAGGTCGGCGAGTTCGGCGGCGAGATCGTCGACACGATCACGAAGGTCTACGGCAACACCCGCGCCCGGATCTTCATCAACGAGGTCTCGACGCTCGCGATGCGGGCGATCATGCACTTCGGGTTCTCGATCGGGATCGACGACGAGACCATCCCCGAAGAAGCACAGGCCCGAATCGACGAGACGATCGAGGACGCCAACGACCGCGTCGAGGAGCTTATCGAGGCCTACGAGCGGGGCGAACTCGAGAGCCTGCCCGGCCGGACGATCGACGAGACCCTCGAGATGAAGATCATGCAGACGCTCTCGCGTGCGCGTGACAACGCCGGGAACATCGCCGACGAACACTTCGACGACGACAACCCGGCGGTCGTCATGGCCGAATCCGGCGCCCGCGGTTCGATGCTCAACCTGACCCAGATGGCCGGCGCAGTCGGCCAGCAGGCGGTTCGGGGCGAGCGAATCAACCGCGGGTACGAGGACCGTACCCTCAGCCACTACAAGCCGAACGACCTCTCGGCCGAGGCTCACGGCTTCGTCGAGAACTCCTACACCAGCGGGCTGACCCCGCGGGAGTTCTTCTTCCACGCGATGGGCGGCCGCGAGGGACTGGTCGACACCGCCGTCCGTACCTCGAAGTCGGGATACCTCCAGCGCCGGCTGATCAACGCCCTCTCCGAGCTCGAGACGCAGTACGACGGCACCGTCCGGGACACCTCGGACACCATCGTCCAGTTCGAGTTCGGCGAGGACGGCACGTCGCCGGTCAAAGTTTCCTCCGGCGACGACAACGACATCGACGTCGAACGGATCGCCGACCGGGTGCTCGACTCCGAGTTCGAATCCGACGCACAGCGCGATGAGTTCCTCGGCATCAGGACCGAGCCGACGAACCTCTCGGAGCACGCCGACGACCGACTCGTCGAGGGAACGGAGGTGACCTCCGATGACTGAGGTCGACTATGCCGTCGACGACGATACGATCGCCGTCGTCGAGGACACCGACCTTCCCCGCCGGCTCAAGGACAAGGTCTACGAAACGCTCGAGGGCCGCGGCGACGCCACTGTCGAGGACGCTGACGAACTCGCGAAAGCGGTCGAAGCGCGATACCTCGATACGCGCGTCGATCCCCTCGACCCCGTCGGCACCGTCAGCGCACAGTCGATCGGCGAACCCGGAACGCAGCTGACGATGAACACGTTCCACTACGCTGGCGTCGCGGAGATCGACGTCACGCAGGGGCTGCCGCGGCTGATCGAGCTGGTCGACGCCCGGAAGACCCCGGACACGCCGATGATGACGATCCACCTCGAGGACGAGTACGCCACCGAGCGCGAGAAGGCCCACGAGGTCGTCTGGAAGATCGAGGCGACGAAGATCCTCGCGCTGGGTGACGTCTCGACGAACGTCGCGGACATGCGGGTCCAGATCTCGCTCAACGAGGACACCCTCCAGGAGCGGATGATCACGCCCGAGGAAGTTGCCGAGATCATCCAGGATAACCTCGGCGTCAAGGCGATCCAGCAGGGAACCCAGATCGAGTTCGGTCCCGAGGAGCCATCGTACCGGGACCTGCTCCAGCTCGTCGAGGAACTGCGCGAGATCACGTTCAAGGGGATCGAGGACATCTCCCGGGTCGTCATCCGACGGGAGGAACTCGACGACGGCAACGAGGAGTTCGTCCTCTACACCGAGGGCTCGGCGTTCGGCGACGCCCTCGAAATCGAGGGCGTCGACGCCTCCCGATCGACGTGTAACAACATCCACGAGATCCACCGCAATCTCGGGATCGAGGCTGCCCGCGAGGCGATCATCGAGGAGACGAACAACACGCTCGCAGAACAGGGCCTCGACGACGTGAACGTCCGCCACCTGATGTTGGTCGCGGACATGATGACCAACCGCGGCGAGATCGAGTCGATCGGCCGCCACGGTATCTCGGGTTCGAAGGACTCGGTCCTCGCCCGCGCGGCGTTCGAGGTGACGGTCAACCACCTGCTCAACGCCGCGATCCACGGCGAAGTCGACGATCTCGACGGCGTCACGGAGAACGTCATCGTCGGCAAACCGATCAAGCTCGGCACCGGTGACGTCGATCTGCGGATGGGGTCGACGACCTCCAGCAGCGATAGCCGAGCGGACTGATCGATGGCGGTAACCCTCGACGACGACGCTCGGCAGTATCTCGCCCGCTTCGAGGACGTAACGGACGTCGCCGGCCAGGACTGTCTCGTCGACGAACGCGACGGCGAGGAGCGGTTGATCGTTGTCGTCGAAAGCGGTCGGATGGGCGATGCGATCGGTCCCGACGGTCGGACCGTCCGTCGTTTCGAAACGCAAGTCGATCGGTCGGTTCGCCTCGTCGAGGACGCCGACAACCCCGAGACGTTCGTCGCGAACACGCTCGGACCGGCAGCGGTCTACAACGTCACGATCAGCGAAAACGACGATACCGTCGCCTACGTCGAAGTCGCCGAGGAGGATCGGGGCGTCGCGATCGGCAGCGACGGCCGAACGATCGACGTCGCTCGACGACTCGCCGACAGACACTTCGATATCGACGACGTCCAGCTGATCTAACTCCGACCCTTCGAGAGGTTTTCTCGAGCGACGAAACGCCCTCAGAATCCTTCGTTACCCCCAATCGAGCGTTCTCGCGGCGTAATCCCGTCTCCAAACAGGGACGCTTAAGTGTCTCCGACCGATAGCGACGAGCATGGCAAACGGCAAGTACGCCGCGCGCAAGCTCAAGAAGGACCGCCAGAACCAGCGGTGGTCCGACTCGGACTACGCGCGCCGCGCCCGTGGACTTCGCGAGAAGTCCGACCCCCTCGAGGGGGCCCCACAGGCTCGAGGTATCGTACTCGAAAAGGTCGGCATCGAAGCGAAACAGCCCAACTCGGCGATCCGAAAGTGTGTCCGAGTGCAGCTGATCAAGAACGGAAAACAGGTCACCGCGTTCTGTCCCGGTGACGGCGCGATTTCGTTCATCGACGAACACGACGAAGTCACCATCGCCGGTATCGGCGGAGCGAAGGGCCGCGCGATGGGTGACCTGTCGGGTGTCAACTACAAGGTCGAGAAGGTCAACGGCGTCTCGCTCATCGAACTGGTTCGCGGTAACGCTGAGAAACCGGTGCGATAACGATGGCTGCAGAAGACCAACCCGACCCCGACGCGCCAGCGGGTGACGCGGACGTCTCCGCGAAGCTGTTCGGAACGTGGGAGATGGGCGAGATCGAGTACGCCGATCCCTCGACCGAACGCTACATCCAGGTGACGCCGGTCGCTCACACCGCCGGCCGTCACGCCAGCAAGCAGTTCAAGAAGTCCCAGATCTCGATCGTCGAGCGGTTTATCAACCGCCTCATGCAGACCGAGGACAACACGGGCAAGAAACAGCAGTCGCTGAACTTCGTCCGCGACGCGTTCGAGCTCGTTCACGAGCGCACCGAGGAGAACCCGGTGCAGGTACTCGTGACGGCCGTCGAGAACGCCGCGCCGCGCGAGGAGACGGTTCGACTGAAGTACGGCGGAATCTCGGTGCCGAAGGCGGTCGACGTCGCTCCGCAGCGTCGCGTCGACCAGGCATTGATGATGCTTGCCGAGGGCGTTTACAAGGACTCGTTCAAGACCTCCACGTCGGTTCCGGAAGCGATCGCAAACCAGCTCGTCGGCGCGGCTAACTACGACGTGCAGACGTACGCGATCAGTCAGAAAGAGGAGAAGGAACGCGTCGCGGCCGCCGCACGCTAAGGCGCTTTATTTTCTGACTTTTAGAACGGACTGTACAGCCGTTGCTACTAACTGAAGAGATCTATATCTTTGAATTTGATTTCGTCGCCCATTTTGATACCATCCTCCAGAAGGACGACAGCCTCGCTCATGTCGGTGATCTTCGGGAGATCCGATTTCACGGTTTGAACTGGTCCGATCTCCTTCGGTATCAGATGGTACGCGTCCGTTGAACTGAGATGTGGTTGATACGTGCCGCCAATCTGGAACCTGGACTTCGTATACACCTTTAGACAGAACTGGTGACGCTCTCCATCTCGTGAAATCGAGAACCGTATCGGTAGACCTGCTCTGGACTGAGAGACTGCCGTAGTTCCCTTACCGATGATCTGATAGTTTTCTCCAGCAGCACACTCCTCACGCACAATGTTAGCCGCTGCGTAGAGAGGAAACCCCTGATTCAGTAGCTGTGCAATCGTGCTTCCTGTATGTATGGCATCGATATTGTCGATATCTTCTAATGTTACGATTCCACCGATGCTTCCCTTTTCAAGGAGTGCCGTTCCTTGGTCGTACGACTGGCAGGAATTGAGCAAGAAAGCATCCATGCCGACGTCTTCGAGCGACCAAGCGTCGAGATGGCCGTCGGTACATCTGAACCCCTTTCCGTCTGTATGGCCGATGTAGTGGACGAAATCGCTCGTTTGTTCGAAGACTGCTGCTAGTTCAGACACGGTAAGCTCGTAGTGTGTCGTGACTTCGAACGAAAGATCCTCTCGATTGCCGTACGTGCTATAGAGGGCCACGAGTTCTTCTCCCATTTCCGGATCATTACAGACAACCTCGATTTCGATCGGATCGGCTCGGACCGTCCTGTTGATGTCGTTGTAAAACGCCGAAAGCGGTACCTTGGCCGTGATGTCCGGGAGACGTCCATCGGTCCAGCACTGTTCGATGCTTCGGTCTAGTGAGGAGTTCGCTTCGGTAGATGCGGTCGTGTCCTTTCGAACTGTCCCTGCTGCTGGGCCACTTTCAGTACTCCTGGGCCGGCCCGGTTCGGTTTTAACGACTGTGAGGTCCTGAGCTAAAAACGGTAGATACGGAATCTCGTCTTCCGTGGAGTGTAGCACGGACGTACGCCAGTCAGGGAGATATGGTTCGATTGCCCCGAACGAAACGTCGAGATACGTTCGAAGTCGCTCGGCTGGCGACTGGTTGTATATCGACTCCATATCGAGCGCTAGCACCGACTCGAGTTCGTGTCGTTCTTGAAGGGGGTTCGATGAGGGGCCTGCCACTCGAACGAGCGAATCGAGAAAGAGCGTTTGCTTTAATAGACGCTCGACGATAGATTCGAAGCCTCGGTCTCCGGATAAGGAGAACGTCTGGCCTGACCCCATTACGAGGCGCGGAGCAGAACCGTGTCGGACCGTCGCTCCGAGATAGTACGCAAGCGGCGTAACGACGAATATCGAGCGGAGATCATCCGGTACTTCGATACTGATTCCCGTTTCTGGTGGGTCGAACTGGGAGGGAACGTCCAACTTTTGACCGACTTCTATTGTTGGGGGATGACCGCGAAGCGTAGGATAGGAGCGTTCGGGCCTCGTTGTTTTGAGTGCCGAGCTAAACGCTGATACAGCTTGCATAACGTCCTTCGGATTAGTCGTCGTCATAATCGATCCTGCCGGCTGAGTATGGTAGGATCGTGCGCCGAGAACTACTTTTGTCGGACCACCGAACTCGATACGCGTCCGTTCTACGTCTGAAGAGATCTCGACGCTGCTATCGACGTTCGCATACAATTTTATCGGCCCAGAAATATCGAGCGAATATTCATCTCCTGGAAGAACTGTTTTGCCGTGCAGATCCGACTCCGCGAGCATCACCCCTGCTCTGTCGTAAACATACACTGCACTTTTTGCCGGGAGTGTGAGGGCATTGGTCGTGATCTCGACCGCATTATCGATTGGATACGGTATCGTTGTTTCTTCAATTTCTTTTGGTTGGACTGGGCTGTCAGTGATGAGCTGATACCGCCTCCGCTCAGTCATATCGATAACCTCTATGCCATCTTCAGTCGGCTCGAACATCGGGTTCATTGTCGTCAGAGAGTGCAGGTTTCGGCAGTCACCCTGTTATATATTCAACACGCCATTATGTATTATGCATCCTACATAGGGGGATTATTTATATTCATTTGACCTTTTAGAACTTCAAAATACAGAATGGATCTATGATTTCCTTGTAAGTTATATTAAAATAAATTCATTACTTGCCGGCACAATGGTCTACGTGTACCATGACGGACCTGACCCACTACCTGAAGAAGCACCCACGAATGATCGGCGTCCTGTTCACGATGCTGCTGGCCATTTCGCAGGTCAGTACAGTCGCGGCAAACAACTCAACCTACACTGGCCCGTAATTACCACAACGAACTGATCGTCACGTTGTCGCTCCAGTAAACGCTCCCGTCGACTATTATTGGAAACTGCCCTTGATTAGAAAACTCCTCAAGCTGTGGTTCTTCTATGGACATTTGGCCCGTTTCACCAGGCACAACATAGTAGCTGTTAATCGAACCCAGATGGGGGGTGCTTATCGAACCTTTTTCTGCTTGGATAGAATTATATATCTTCATATTCATTAAGTACTTTCCATTCCGCTTCTCTATACTACATACATTAGGTGCTTCGAGGTCAGATTGGGCAATCGTGGTCTTGCCGTCACCCACCATGTAATACTGCTGACCGACTAACGTTTCGTTCTGAGCGATGTCTAATGCGCCATACAACGGAAACCCCTGGTTCAGGAGTTTTGCAATAGCATTTCCGACCTCAACTGCCCCACTATTAACGACATTACCACGTGTCACGATTCCGCCGACACTTCCTGCCTCAATCAGACGAAGGCCTTGCGTATATGACTGACATCCATTTAGAAAGAACGCTTTTATATTCGACTTTTTGATTTCTGATCCACTCAATCTATCATTCTCACATCGAAAACCATCTTTGTCGATATGTCCAATATAATGTAGGAAGTCGCTCTTCGTCACCAGTACCTCTTTAAATTCACTTGTAGATATATTGTGATGAACTGTAACGTCGAACGGTAGTTCGTCTCGATCACCATAGGTATCGTTGACGAATTCGGATTCCTCACTCATGGTATTGTCATTACAAACGACTTCAATATCGATTGGATCATCATGAGGAGTTCTACCGATACTATTTTTAAAGGCCTCCAATGGCGCTGTGCTGGCGATATTACCACCGTTCGAACTATTCCATAACTGTCGTATTAATGGAGATGCAGAAGTATCATTTCGAGTTGATTCTGGTGTCGTATTTCGGGCCTGCTCCGTATTTCGAGTGCGACCGCTTCGAGTAAAGTCGGAGATCGTTTGCGCTTCCTCTGAAACGGTCGGTGGCTGCTTTTTTGTTTCGTTTATTCTGACTGCCGCGAGATCATTAGCAATAAATGGAAGAAATTCGGTTACCTCTGGTCTCGATCCGATATGTGTTTCGAATCGCCAGTTCGGAATCGCTGCTTCCAACTCGGAGAAGGGAATCCGGAGATAGCTTCGGATTTGCTTAACTAACGGCTGCTCGTATATGTTTTGTATACTATGGTTGAATAACGGCTCTATCTCTTCTCGTTTCTGAAGCGGAAGTGGTGTCGTTCCTTCTGTCCTTACAACTGTATCAAGAAAGAAAATTTGCTCGAGGATTCGTTCGACAGTCTTTTCGAATCCCTCCGGCCCGACGAGAGTATGAGTATATCCTTCGTCAGTTAATAAGAGAGGTTCGGTGCTTGGTACGATTTCTGCTCCAAGATAGTACACCAGTGGGGAAACGACGAAGATCCGTTCGAGTTTCTCTGGAACTCCAATTTTGATACCAGTGTCCGGAACCGTCAGTCCGTCAGGAACGTCCAATTCGTCCCCTAATTCGACCGCAGGCGGGTGTCCGCGTAGAGTTGGATACGAGCGCTCTGCAGTCGTTGTTTTCAACGCCGAGCCAAACGCCGATACGGCATGCATCACGTCAGTCGGTGCTGCTGTAGTCGTAATTGTTTGCGAGGGACGAGTGTGATAGGAACGTGCGCCGAATATCACCGACGATGGTCCGTCTAGCGTGATATGTGTTCGCTCTGGATCGGAGTATACTTGGAGAGAACTATTGACGCGAGCATAGACCTTTAGCGGTCCCGAGAGATCAAGCGTATACTCTCCCTCGGGCAGACACGTCTGTTCGTCCGGTTTCACTTCGGCGACCATCGCCCCGGTATCGTCACGGACGTATACGTACTGAGTCGTCGGAAGCGTGAGCGTATCGGTCGTGATTTTGACCGCCGAATCAACCGGATACTGAATCTCGTCGGTATCGGCGGGCTCGAGCGACACCGGGTCGTGAGTTGTCAACCGATACCGGTGGCGTTCGATCCGGTCGATAATCTCGAGTCCGTCGGCTGTCGGCTCGAACGTCGGTTTCATCCGCGAACCTGCCCCGTCGTTCCGTCCCGAGTACCGGCCATCGAGTACAGTGCGTCTCCAGCCGACATACTCTCGTTACAGCTGTTGCGTCGAAATCCAGCCCGAGCACAGCGATTCGCCCTTGAGCGACCATCGTTCCTGACAGACGCCGTTGTGGGTCCGCAGTTCGACGACGACGTCGAAAAGCGGCGTAAGAATCGAAACGACCTCGCTCTCGCGCTCGACGGGGAGCCGATAGTGAATCATGCCGTCGGATTTCCGCACCCGTCCGTTGGTGAGATGAATAAACCGGAACACGCGTTCCGTGCCGTACGTCTCGAGCAGGGGGAGCAGCGAGTCGACGCCGATCCGAAGCTCGGAGGGTTCGAGGCCGTCCGCGGCGCTCTCGAACGACTCGATCGCGCTCGAGATCTCGATCCCGAGGTCGGCCAGCGTTTCTGTACTTGTGACCGGAACGTCGATCGACGGCGCTGGTCCCGGTCCGTGCTCGCTCGAGGCGGCGCTGGTGCTCCGGACGTCGATCTCGTGTCGGACGATTCGGTGGCTATCCGAGGGGGTTTCGTCGACCAGCGACTCGATCGGTGCGCTCTCGCCGGTCGTCGAAACCAAAACGCGTCGCCGCGGACGATCCGTGGCGTGGCCGAGCAGCCGGCGGCAGGTTTTGGCCTGCTGGCTCGCCCGGGCCGACCCGACGACGAGGACGCTCGCTCCGCGGCGTTTCAGTCGCGATAGTTCCTCGATAAACGCGTCGTCCGGTCCGCGAGCATCTGTCTCGGAGAGCATTGCCAGTATGTTCCATACTAATGAGGTGTAAAACATTAAACGTTCGGGTCGCTGACGACGGCGACGTCACGCCTCGCTCGAGGCGTCTCCGTCGCCGACGTATGCTCGCGTCGCGTCGACGAGGACCTGTCGGTAGCTGCTCGAGTCGGGATCCCGAGCGAGTTCCCGAAACCGGCGTTTGAACGCCTCGAACGGAACGTCGGGGGCGTCCACCGCGGCGACGTGGGCGAGATCGTACAGACGGTGATCGGGCTCGACGAGGTCGTGTCGTTCCGCAAGCGCCAGCGCGAACGCCGCATTGACGGCCGTGATCTCGGGATCGGCGCTCGCCGAGAGTCTCGTTCGCTCGGTTCGTGGCGGGCTCCGGGGCCGGTCGACGACCGCGGCCGCGAGGCTCGACTCGAGAAACGAGAGAAGTTTCTCGCCGGGGCCGACCGAGAGCGTGATGTCGTCGGCGTAGATGTCTTTCATGTGGTTTGCGATCTGGTAGCAGTGGGTGAGCTTTCGCCGTTCGACGCTCTTGCCGGCGAGTGCGAGATACAGCACTTCTTCGGTCGACTGCGTGTGGGAGGGGTGGTTCTGCTCGTATCTTGCCATGTGGGCGAACTCGTGGAGGGCGAGTTCGCGGGCCATCGCGCTCGAGGCGGCCTGCCGGGAGATGTTCAGGACGTGTCGGTCGTCGTAGTGGCCGGCCCAGGTGCGAACGTCGGGGTCCTCGCACAGTTCGACGTCGACCGGAAGCGAAAGGTCGTACTCGGTCTCGAACAGGTCGCGGGCCCCGAGAAAGGGGGCGGTCGGGCCCGAGCCGTTCACTCGGATATCCATGTGTAGCCGTATCACGGGCCGTGACTGTATGGCTCTTACGCCCGTCGGCAGTCCCTCGTGCCGACCATTACTGTGTGCTATTCACTCACGCAAATTAGTCTTTCGTCGCTCTAGAGCGGGAAACGCGGCGAATTCCCCCCGGCGACGAAACACTACCCTTTTGACCCCGCTACCGGTATTGGGGGGTATATGGGCCGACGCAAGAAGATCGTCCAAGAGTGTGAACGGCTGATGGACGAACCGGAGAACATCCGGAACATCGCCATCGCCGCTCACGTCGATCACGGAAAAACGACCCTCTCCGACAACCTTCTCGCTGGTGCCGGCATGATCTCCGACGAGACCGCCGGCGAACAGCTCGCGATGGACACCGAGGAGGACGAGCAGGAACGTGGGATCACCATCGACGCGGCGAACGTCTCGATGACCCACGAGTACGAGGGGACGAACCACCTCATCAACCTCATCGACACGCCGGGCCACGTCGACTTCGGTGGCGACGTCACCCGAGCGATGCGTGCCGTCGACGGTGCGCTGGTCGTCGTCGACGCCGTCGAGGGTGCGATGCCCCAGACCGAGACCGTTCTCCGCCAGGCGCTGCGCGAGGGCGTGAAGCCGACCCTGTTCATCAACAAGGTCGACCGCCTCATCTCCGAGCTTCAGGAGGGGCCCGAGGAGATGCAGCGTCGCCTCGTCTCGGTCATCAACGACGTCAACGAACTCATCCGCGGCATGACCGAGGAGATGGACGACATCGAGGACTGGACCGTCTCCGTCGAGGACGGCACCGTCGGCTTCGGTTCCGCGCTGTACAAGTGGGGCGTCTCGATGCCCTCGATGCAGCGAACCGGCATGGACTTCGGCGACATCATGGAACTCGAGCGCTCGGACAAGCGCCAGGAGCTCCACGAGCGCACGCCGCTGTCGGACGTCGTCCTCGACATGGTCTGTGAGCATTTCCCCAACCCGGTCAACGCCCAGCCTCGTCGTATTCCGCGCATCTGGCGCGGTGACGACGAGACGGACCTCGCCGAAGGGATGCGACTGGTCGACGAGACCGGCGAGGTCGTCTTCATGGTCACCGACATCGGTATGGACCCCCACGCCGGCGAAATCGCCTCCGGTCGCGTCTTCTCGGGTACCCTCGAGAAGGGCCAGGAGCTGTACGTCTCCGGTACCGCGGGCAAGAACCGCGTCCAGTCCGTCGGGATCTACATGGGCGGCGAGCGCGAGGAAGTCGAAAACGTTCCGGCGGGGAACATCGCGGCCGTCACCGGTCTCAAGGACGCCATCGCGGGCTCGACCGTCTCGAGCGTCGAGATGACGCCCTTCGAGTCGATCGAGCACATCTCCGAGCCGGTCATTACGAAGTCCGTCGAGGCGAAGAGTATGGACGACCTGCCAAAGCTGATCGAAACCCTTCGACAGGTCTCCAAAGAGGACCCGACGATCCAGATCGAGATCAACGAGGAGACCGGCGAGCACCTGATCTCCGGACAGGGAGAACTTCATCTCGAAGTAATCACCCAGCGTATCGAAAAGAATCAGGGTATTCCGGTCAACACCGGTGAACCGATCGTCGTCTACCGCGAGCAGCCCCAGGAACCCAGCGACGAGATCGAAGGCATCTCGCCGAACCGTCACAACCGCTTCTACGTCTCCATCGAGCCGATGTCGGACGAACTCGTCGAGGCGATCCAACTCGGCGAGGCGTCGATGGATATGCCCGAACAGGAGCGCCGCGAAGCCCTGCAGAACGCCGGCATGGACAAGGATGACTCCCAGGAAGTCGAGCACATCCACGGGACGAACATCCTCATCGACGACACGAAAGGTATCCAGCACCTGAACGAGACGATGGAACTCGTAATCGAGGGATTCGAGGACGCCCTCAACAACGGTCCCCTCGCAAACGAGCCGGTTCAGGGGACGCTCATCCGGCTGCACGACGCCAGGCTCCACGAGGACACTATCCACCGGGGTCCGGCACAGGTCATCCCGGCAACTCGAAACGCGCTCCACAACGCCCTGATCGACGGCCGCATCAAGATGCTCGAGCCGATGCAGGACGTCCGTATCGACGTCCCCAACGACCACATGGGCGCCGCCTCCGGCGAGATCCAGGGTCGTCGTGGCCGCGTCGACGACATGTACCAGGAAGGCGATCTGATGGTCGTCGAGGGGATCGCGCCCGTCGGCGAGATGATCGGCTTCGCGAGCGACATCCGCTCCGCGACCGAGGGCCGTGCCTCCTGGAACACCGAGAACGCCGGCTTCGAGGTCATGTCCGACTCGCTCCAGCGCGAGAAGATCATGGAGATCCGCGAGCGCAAGGGTATGAAGCTCGAGCTGCCCGAGATCATCCAGTACATCTAGACGACGTTTCGTTCTCGCGGTTCGTTTTTCCGGCGATCTTCCAGCGACGTCTTCTCCGTTCGATCGACTGCGGGCGAACGCTTTTGCAAGTGTAAATCCTGTTTTACGGCATGACCAAGATGATTCGCGTTCCCGACGAGTATCACGCGTGGGTGAAAGCTCACAACCGGGACGACGAAACGATGTTCGAGACGCTCCGTCGCCTGACTCGAGAACCCGATCCGGAGGCACTGGCAGGTATTCTGTCGTCGGACGAGGTCGACGACGCTCGAGAGGCTGCCGAGCGGTTCGGCGGACGCGACGACGAGCGGCTGACGCGAGCGCGGGAGGCGTTCGAGGAGTGATCCTCGATTCGTCGTACCTGTTCGACCTGATGGAGGGAGTTCCCGAAGCGATTCGGACGGGACACGACCTCACGGAAACCGGGGAGGTGCAGTGGCTCCCGACACCGGTCGTCGCCGAGGTGTACTACGGTGTCGCGTGTACGGCAAGCGAGGAGGAACGACGGCAGGTGTCGAACGCGCTGCTCGGCTATCCGCGAGTCGACGTCGACGAGGAAATCGCCCGAACGGCGAGTACGTTGCTCGCGAACGCCGACGAAGCGGACGGTGGGAACAGCGGCGTCGAAACGAACGATGCGTACATCGGCGCGGTCGCCGAGGTCCTCGACGACGCCGTCTTGACCGCTAATACGGCGGACTTCGAGACGCTCGGCGTCGCCGTCGAGACCTACTGATCGACGACGTTACTCCCGCTCGCCCGCACCGAGCGCGCTCTCGCCGACCTTCTCGTGGCCCTCGATGACCTCCTGGCCGCCCATGTACGGCTGCAGCGCCTCGGGGATCGTCACGGTGCCGTCCTCGTTCTGGTGGTACTCGAGGATCGCCACCATCACGCGGGGCAGTGCGAGCCCCGAGGCGTTGAGCGTGTGGAGGTACTCGGCCGACTCGTGGCGTTCAGGCCGGTAGCGAAGCCCGGCGCGGCGGGCCTGGAAGTCCTCGAAGTTCGACGCCGACGAGACTTCGAGCCAGCGGCC
The DNA here is from genome assembly GCF_047921035.1 of Natronococcus sp. Taxonomy (NCBI): domain Archaea; kingdom Methanobacteriati; phylum Methanobacteriota; class Halobacteria; order Halobacteriales; family Natrialbaceae; genus Natronococcus; species Natronococcus sp. Next base: position 10,588 of record NZ_JBLRWX010000016.1, on the reverse strand, counting down.
GCCTTCCTCGGGGCCGTCGTCCATGTCGTCGCCGGGCGCCCAGACCTCGATGTCGTACGTTTTCGCCGAGGCGAAGGTCAGATCGCCGGTACAGAGCTCGAGGATGCGGTAGGGAAGGTCGAGCTGACGCAGCACCTCCTCGGCCTCGTCGAGCAGCGCCTCGAGGCGGTCGTAGCTGTCCTCGGGCTCGACGAAGTTGACGAGTTCGACCTTGTTGAACTGGTGGACCCGGACGATCCCGCGGGTCTCGGTGCCGTGCTCGCCGGCCTCGCGTCGGAAGTTCGGCGTGTAGGCCTGGTGTTTCAGCGGGAGGTCGTCCTTGAGCAGGATCTCGTCGGCGTACATGTTCGTGACCGGGACCTCGGCGGTCGGACAGAGCCAGAGGTCGTCGTCCTCGTAGGCGTCCTCGTTGCTCCCGCCCAGTCGGTAGGCGTCGTCGGCGAACTTCGGCAGCTGGCCGGTACCCCGCATCGACTCGCTTTTGACCGGGACCGGCGGGAAGAGGTCGACGTACCCCTGCTCGCGGTGGATATCCATCATGAACTGGATCAGCGCGTGCTCGAGGCGGGCGCCGTCGCCCTTGAGGAAATAAAAGCCCGATCCCGTCGTTTTGGCGGCGCGCTCCTCGTCGATGATGTCAAGTTCCTCGCCGAGCTCGTAGTGGGGGGTGATCTCGTCGGCGTCGACGCGCAGGTCGTCGAACCCCCAGCGTCGGTCCTCGACGTTGTGTCGCTCGTCGAGCCCCAGCGGAACGCTCTCGTCGGGAATCTGTGGGATCTCGAGCATCCGTTCCCGGAGCTCGCCGCCGAGTTCGTTCGCCTCCTCCTCGATCTCCTCGATCTCGGCTTTGAGTTCCTTCGACTCCTCGATCGCGTCGTCTTTCTCGTCCTGCTTCCCTTTCGCGACCAGCGAGCCGATTCGCTCGGTTACCTGGTTTCGCTCGTGGCGCAGCTCGTCGCCGCGGGCTTTCAGTTCGCGCCAGCGCTCGTCGATCTCGATCAGCTCGTCGAGGTCGACGTCGGCACCTCGGTTGTCGAGCGCGTCGCGGACGGCCTCGGGGTCCTCGCGCAGGAGGCTCCGGTCGATCATTGGCCGTGGATTCTCCGCGCCGGTCCAAAACCGTGTCGGAAGGCGTCGTTTCGTGAACCCGCGACTCGGCGGCGGGAAACGTTTTTTTGACGCGGGTTGGTGGGTTAGGACATGGATCCGTTCGAGGACGAGCCGTCGCCGGTGTCGATCGAGTACGAGCCCGTCAGCGTCAAGGACGTGCTCGTCGAGATGAAAGATACCGCGGAGCTGCTGATCGATCTCTCCTACTCCGCCGTCCTCCACCGCAACGAGGACCTCGCGCGGGAGGTGCTTCGTCTCGAGCGCCAGATGGACGTCCTCGAGATGCGCGCCCGGATGGGGCTGCTGATGGCCTCGCGGAACCCCTCGGACGCCGAACAGCTCGCGCCGGTGCTCGGAATCGTCGCCGCGACGGGGACGATCAGCGACGCGGCCGGCGACATCGCGAAGATCGTCTTGGAGGAGATGGGGCTGCCCGAGGCGATGCGCGCGGCGCTGCCCGAGGCCGCCGGCGTGTTAGTGCGGGGCGTCGTCGACGCGAACTCCCCGTACGCCGACCGGACGCTCGAGGATATCGACCTCGAGTCCGAGACCGGTGTGCGCGTGATCGCGCTCCGGCGCGGCGAGGACTGGCTGCTCAACCCCGGTCCGACGACGACGGTCGCGGCCGACGACGTCGCCTTCCTCCGCGGTCCCGATACGGCGATCGAGGAGGTGTACGAGACGCTGACGGGGGCGGCCTACGAGGTCCCTGCGGTCGAGTCGCCGGACATCGACGACCTCGAGCGGGCCGTGGACACGATCATCCACATGAAGAACCTCTCGGAGCTGGCGATCGACCTGGCCTACAGCAGCGTCCTGTTCGACAGCGAGGCGCTCGCCGAGGAGGTTCGGAACCTCGAGGTCGAGGTCGACGCGATGCAGTCCCGCTTCGAGGCCTGGACGCTCCGAGCGGCGGCCGACGCCCCCGACCCGGTCTCGCTGCGGGGACTGATCCGCCTCGGCACCAGCACGGAGGTCATCAGCGACGCCGCGATCGATCTCAGCGAGGGCGTGTTCCGGGATATCGAGGTTCACCCAGTCGTCCGGATGGCCGTCGAGGAGAGCGACGAGATCATCACTCGGATCGAGGTTGAGTCGGGCAGCGACCTCGACGGGACGACGATCGACGCGGGCGTCCCCGACACGGAGACGACGATGTCGGTGATCGCCATCCGTCGGCCCGACGAGGGCTGGTTACTGGTCGGGGACGCCGACGCGGAGGTCAACGGCGGCGACGTGCTCATCTCGAAGGGGACCCGGACGGCCGCGGAGGCGTTCGGAAACCTGTCTCGAGCGACGGAGTAGTCGGCCGCCGTCGGCGACCCGAGCTAGCCGGCGTACGCGAGCAGTATCGTGACGAGCTCGAGATACAGCAGTATGCCGAGCGCGACGACGACGATCGCTAGCGTCAAGGGAACGGTCGCGTGTCGTCGCTCCCGCGTTCGGAACGCGCGGACGAGCCAGCTCATCGGCCCGCTCGCGTTCCTCCGAATGCGTTTCGGGGAACGTCTCGTGGCGTTCGTTCGTCGCGAGTCGATTCGACTTCCATGCATACAACCCCCACACCCTGACACTTGAAGTTCAGTCAGACGTCCGACGGACGGGTGGCACACATCCGTTTTCCCCGCCGAATTCGTTTCGCTCGAGACCGGGGGGACGGTCTAGAATCCCAGCACGAGCGCGGAGACGCCGATGAAGATGACCATCCCGAAGACGTCGACGACGTTCGTGACGATCGGGATCGTCGTGTCGTCGGGGTCGACGCCCAGCCGGTAGGAGGCGTAGGTCGTCGCGAAGCTGAACAGAACCGCGATGACGGCGACGGACATCCCGCTGACCAGCGAGATCAAAAGCAGCGTCGACAGCGGGAGCGTCGAGCCGATGAGCCCGCCGAGCAGGTAGGCGCCGAACGCCAGCGCGGTGAAGATCGTCGCCGCGAGCGCCAGCACCGCGCCGACGTTCGCCCACAGCTCCCGATCCCGGGGATCGAACTCGGTCGTCCCGAGGTGGAGCCGGGTCGAGAGCCGCGAACTCAGGATCGCGCCGAGGTTCCCGCCCATGTCGACCATCGTCGGCACCATAATCGCCAAGATGCCGTACTGCTCGAGCATCTCTTCGGCCTCCTCGAGGGTGATCCCCGCCCAGAGAACGATCACACAGAGGACGATCAGCAGCGGGAACATGTTGCCGACGATACTGCGGACCTCCCAGCTCCCGAGCGAGCCACTCGGGGCGACCATCAGACGAGCACCTCCACGAGGCCGATCGCGAACAGCATAAAGAGCATCCCGAAGATGTCACCGAGCGTCGTCACGATGGGGCCGACGAGGTTGTCGGGGTCGTAACCGTACTTGAAGCCGGCGAAGATCAGCGCCAGCAGGCCGAAGATGAGTACGACCGACGTCAGCACGCCGGCGATCAGCATGATACCCACCAGTTCGTACAGCGCGGCGACCTCCCAGCCCAGGAGCAACAGCGCGAGCCAGGTGATGACGCCGATGACGACCGAGATTCCGATCCCGTTGATAAACGAGGCGGTGACCGCGTTGACGAGCCGCTGGTCGTATTCGAACTTCGGATCGATCAGCCCCTGGTGGAGCCCGCTCGAGATCCGCCCGCCGAGCGCTCCGTAGACGTTGCCACGAGTGGCCAGAAAGACGGGGATCATCACCAGAAGTCCCGGAAACCGTTCGACGCTCTCGACCATTCCCTCGAGCACCAGGCCGGCGAAGAGTCCGCCGCCGAGGGCGACCAGCAGGATGGGAAGCGCCTCGCGGTAGATCGACCAGAACTCCTCCCGTACGCTCATAGCAGTATCTTTCGCAGTCGACTGTTAAACGTATCGGGAAATGATAGCAAGCAGGCGGCAGGTCCCGGGGATCGCTTCCGTCGTCCTCGCTTCGCTCGGGACGAATTCGAGTTCGTACGGGATCTGCCGACGACTCTCGTCCGAGCGTGCTACAGTCCCGGAGCTGTACTCGCGATCACCCAAGCGAGTCCGATCGCCGTGACCGAGAGCACGAGGTTCCCCGCGGCGTTCGCGACCGCGAGTTTTCGATCCCCGCGCTCGTAGAGCTGGACCGTCTCGACCGAGAACGACGAGAACGTCGTGAACGCCCCGCAGATGCCGATCCCGACGAACTGGATGGCCGACTCGCCCGCCCCGGCGAACGTCGCCGCGCCGAAGACGAAGCTCCCGACGACGTTGACGACCAGCGTCGGCCACGGGTAGCGCTCGTCCGAGAGTCGTTCGTAGACGGCGTAGCGCAACAGGGCGCCGATCGCGCCGCCGACGCCGACGAGGTGGGCGGCCTCGAACTCGAGCGCGCCGTCCTCGAGGACGGGCTCGAGAACGAGGACGAGAGCGAGGAGGCTAGACGCCGTCGACTCGAGCCCGATCACGCCGTCTCACCCCCGGCCGGTGTCGGCCGTCGGTCCCTGACCTTGCGGGCGAGTTTCCGCCCTACGAGTACGCCGGTGAAGCCGAGTCCGTAGTTGGCGACGACGATCCCGACGAGCAGCCAGGGCTCGGCGGCGACGGCGGTCTGGACCGCGAACGTGCTGTAGGTCGTCAGCGAGGAGAGAAACCCGGTCGTGAACACCAGCCTGGCTTTCCGGTCGACGATACCGGTGTACTGGGCCTCGTAGACGACGAACCCGAGCAGGAAGCTCCCGACGACGTTGACGAGTAACACGGCGGCGACGTCCGAGAGTAGCCCGATCGCGAAAAACCGGAGGTTCGCGCCGGCGAAACCGCCGATCGCGATCAGTGCGAGCGTCTCGAGTCGGACGAGCGGATGGTCGGTCATGGCTGACAGCGTTCGGTAGGGACCATCAGCCGGCCGTTTCGGTCGTCCGCACGCGGTCCGGCAGTGGCGCGGTGCGTTGCGAACTGGTGAACGAGTCACCGGCGGTTGCGTCAGGCGGGCCCCATCGCCCGGATAGACGTTCGTTCTCACACCAGTCAAATGAGAATTGTGGAAGGCGGGGTCGCCACTCGGAAGGAAAAGACCCAAGTTTAGATTGTCTCTAAACAGGGTATGGTCGACGAGGGGGGTCGCGACGGGTTCACGCGTGCGTCGTGGGTGAACGTCCTCGGCAATGCCGTCAAGATCGTCGTCGAGGGCGCCGTGGGGCTGGCCTTCGGCAGCGTCGCGCTCGTCGCGGACGCGGCCCACTCGATCGCCGATCTCGTCGCGAGCCTCGTCGTGCTCGTCTGGGGCCGAAGCTCGTTCGACGAGCCCGACGACACCCACCCCCACGGCCACGAGCGGATCGAACCGCTGACGGCGCTGTTCGTCGGCGCGGTCATCGCCCTGCTCGGCCTCAACCTGCTGTACGAGTCGGCACAGGGGATCGCCTACGGGGTCGACGTCGTCTTCAGTCCCCTGCTGCTCGGCGCGCTCGGGTTCGCGATCGTCGACATGTATCTGGTCTACCGCTACACCGAGTACATCAACGAGTCGATCGGCTCGACTGCGCTCGAGGCGCTGGCGACGGACTGTCTGAACGACATCTACACCTCCTTCGCCGCGGTCGTCGGCGTCATCGGTGTCCTGCTCGGCCAGCCCCTGCTCGATCCGATCGCCGGGGGGCTCGTCAGCCTGCTCGTCATCTACCAGGGCGTCGAGATCGGTCGCGAGAACGTCGACTACCTCATCGGCGCCTCGCCCGGCCCGACGAAACGGACCCAGATCACCGAAATCCTCCGCGACCACCCCGACGTCCAGGGGATCCACGACCTCACGGTCTTCTACGACGGCCCCGTCCTCGAGGTCGAGGTCCACGTCGAGGTCGACGGCGACATGCCGTTCCGGCGGGCCCACGATATCGAATCGGAGCTGGTCGCCAGTCTCAGAGGGATCGAGGACGTCGGCGACGCCCACGTCCACCTCGACCCGTCGGGGATCGGCGAGTGGAAGGACCAGCGCGACCGGTAGCCTGGCCGGGACGACAGCTTTTATTTTATCTCCCCACGGCCTACCGGTATGGAAATCGGTGACGTCCGCCCGGTCACGGCCGGCGACTGTTCGGACCTCTACTACGTCGATACGGGAATGTACGAGACCAGCGGGTACGGCGCCGTCTACGTCGTAGACGACGACCGACCCGCGATCGTCGACACCGGGATCGGGACGAACTACGAGCGAATCCTCGAGGCGCTCGAGGAGATCGGTATCGCGCCCGAGGACCTCGAGGCCATCGCCGTCACGCACATCCACCTCGACCACGCCGGCGGCGCGGGCTTTCTCGCCGAAGCGTGCCCGAACGCCGACGTCTACGTCCACCCGATCGGCACGTCCCATCTGGCGGATCCCTCGCGGCTGGTCGCGGGGACGAAGGCTGCGGTCGGCGACCAGTGGCAGTACTACGTCGACCCGAAGCCGATCCCCGAGGATCGGATCGTCGAGATCCAGGACGGCGACGCGATCGACCTCGGCACCCACGAGCTGCGGGTTCACGAGATGCCCGGCCACGCCCCCCACCAGGTCGTCTTCGAGGATCCCGAAAACGACGCGGTGTTTACCGCCGACGCCGCGGGGATCTGGGTGCCCGAACGCGAGGAGATCCGGGAGACCTCGCCGCCGTCGAACTTCCACCTCGAGCGCTGTCTCGAGGACGTCGAGACCCTCCAGGAGATCGATCCCGACGTGCTCTGTTACGCCCACTTCGGCCCGCGCTACGTCGGCGACGACGCTGAGGCGGCCCTCGAGGCGTACGCGACCGTCCTCGAGGAGTGGGTCCGAGACGTCGAGGCAAAACGCGGGGAGCTCGAGGACGACGAGGCGCTCGTCGAGCACTTCGCCTCGAGGTCGGATCTGGGCGACGCCTGGGGCGAGCACAAAGCCGGCGCCGAGGCCGGCATGAACGTTCGCGGCGTCGTCGGCTACCTGGATCACCGGGACTGACTGTCGGGACCGCCCGATTGCCCGTTTTCGACGCGATCACCGTTTCAGCCCACGAATAAACGCGGTGACAGATGCGTTCAGTTTCATCACGTTTTATCGCTCGGGAGGTACTGTCTCACGTGTATGCACTGGCGGGACGCCGAACGAGAGTACGAGGACGAGGTCATCGGTGAAACGACGCTCGGACGGATGTTCGACGACGCCGTCGAGCGCCACCCGAACCGGCCGGCACAGCGGTACAAGGGCGGGATCTACGACCGATCGCTGACCGAGTCGGTCCTCGAGCCCGCCGACCCGGGCGAGTTCCGGGCGATCTCCTACACCCAGATGCGAAACGTCGTCCGGAACCTCGCGGCTGGCTTTCGCGACCTCGGCGTCGAGCAGGGCGATCGCGTCGGCATCTTCGCCGACACCCGTATGGAGTGGGCCCAGACCGACTTCGCGCTGCTTTCGGCGGGCGCGGTCATCACGACGGTCTACGAGAGCTCCTCGCCCAACCAGGTCCGGTACCTCCTCGACGACCCCGACGCCACCGCCGTCGTCGTCGAGAACGAACGGCTGGTCGAGCGCGTCCTCGAGGTCGAGGACGACCTCGACCTCGAGTTCATCGTTTCGATGGATCGTCTCGAGGGGTACGACGACCGCGACGACGTCCTGACCCTCGCGGCGGTCCACGACCGCGGCGAGGAGACGTTCGACCTCGAGCGCTACGAGGAGTGGCTCGACGCGCCCGACACGGACGACCTGGCCAGCCTCATCTACACGAGCGGAACGACGGGCCAGCCCAAGGGCGTCCAGCTCACCCACCGGAACTTCCGGTCGAACGTCAACCAGATTCGCAAGCGCTACGGCCCGCGCCCGGACAAGGACGACGAGCTGCCGGTCATCGACGAGACCGTTCAGTCCGTCTCCTATCTCCCGCTGGCACACGTCTTCGAGCGCACGTCCGGCCACTTCCTGCTGTTTGCCAGCGGCGCCTGCGTCGCCTACGCCGAGAGCACCGACACGCTCAAGGAGGACTTCGGGACGGTACAGCCGAACACGGCCACGAGCGTTCCCCGGGTCTACGAGAAGATCTACGACACGATCCGCGAGCAGGCCAGCGAGTCGGGAGCGAAAAAGCGGATCTTCGAGTGGGCGACCGACGTCGGCGTCGAGTACCAGGAGACCGACGATCCCGGCCCGATCCTCAGCGCGAAGCAGTCGCTGGCCGACAAACTGGTCTTCTCGAACGTTCGCGAGGCGCTGGGCGGCGAGATCGAACTCCTAATCAGCGGCGGCGGGAGCCTCTCGAAGGAGCTCTGTACGCTGTACCACGCAATGGGGCTGCCGATCTACGAGGGGTACGGACTCACCGAGACCGCCCCCGTCGTCTCGGTCAACCCGCCCGAGGCGCCGAAGATCGGAACCATCGGGCCGCCGCTTCCCGGCGTCGACGTCCGGATCGACGACTCGCTCGTCGAGGGGGAGACGTTCGACGACCCCGGCGAGGTCGGCGAACTGCTCGTCAGCGGGCCGAACGTCACCCAGGGGTACTGGAACAAGCCGGGCGCGACGAGAGAATCGTTCCTCGAGGACGACGACGGCAGTCGCTGGTTCCGCACCGGCGACATCGTCCACCTCCGTCCTGACGACTTCATCGAGTTCCGGGACCGGGTCAAGCAGATCCTCGTCCTCTCGACCGGGAAGAACGTCGCACCCGGTCCGATCGAGGACGCCTTCGCGGCCAGCGAGGTCGTCGAGCAGTGTATGGTCGTCGGCGACGGCGAGAAGTTCGTCGGCGCCCTGCTCGTTCCCAACACGGATCACGTCCGCGAGTGGGCCGCCGAGGAGGGGATCGACCTCCCCGAGGACCCGCAGGCGATGTGCGACGACGAGCGCGTCCGGGAGTACGTCGGCGAGACAGTCGCCGAGGTCAACGAGAACTTCGAGAAACACGAGACGATCAAGCGCTTCGAACTCGTTCCGCGGGAGTTCACCGAGGAGAACGACATGCTGACGCCGACGATGAAGAAGAAACGCCGGGTCATCCTCGACCGGTTCGACGACCGGGTCGCGCGGATCTACGAGGCGGACCGCGAGGACCGGATCGATCCGGTTTCTTCCTGAGCGGCTGACAGTGCTTGCAGAAGGAATAGTAGCTCTCGGTGATATCAGTACGTTGAACGCTTCCGGGCGGATCCGACGAGCTAAACACGGGGGAGCTCCGAACGTCTGTCCAGAGGATACGTATCGAGAGGCAATCAGCGGGCGGTCACTACGAGAGTCACATGGATCTAAACCGGCGCGAGTTCAGTACGGCTGCGGGGGTATCACTTTCGGCCATCCTGGCGGGCTGTAGCGCTATCGACGACGAGGACGAGCAGGGGGACAACGAATCGGCCAGGGATGGGGACGGGCCAGCGGAGTGGGACGACGAAGACGGGGGCTCGGAGAACGGCGACGATAGCGACGAGGACGAACAGGACCAGTACGAGGACCAGTCCGTCTCGGGAGAGGTGATCATCTCCGGCGCCGCCAGCGACACCCTCGAGGCCCTGCGTCACACGTTCACCTGGGCGGACGACCCGCCGGGCGACGAGTGTAACGTCCACGTCGAACTCGAGAACGTCGGCGACGAGGAGATCACCGTCGACATGGAGGCCCGGATCTACGACGAGGACGGCGCCGAGATCGCGAGCATTCACTTTGCCGACGAGCGGAGCCCGGAGCCAGGCGAGACCGCCGTCTACTCGTTCCCGCTGAGCAACTGCGAGGGGACGGCCTCGTACGAACTCGAGATCGGCGATCTGGACGAGGAGTCCTACGAGCCAGAGGAGGACGACGACGATACTGCCGAGCCGGACGATGACGACGAGCCGGCTGACGACGACGAGCCGGCTGACGACGACGAGCCGGCTGACGACGACGAGCCGGCCGACGACGATGACGACGAGTCGGCTGACGACGACGACCCGGTCGACGATGACGACCCGGCCGATGATGACGACCCAGCTGACGACGACGATCCGGCCGACGACGATGATGACCCGGTCGACGACGATGAGCCGGCTGACGACGATGATGATCCAGCCGACGACGACGATCCGGCCGACGATAGTGATGAGGGGGACGAAGAGGGAAATGACGAAGACGACGAGGGAGACGGTGAAGACGACGTAGGTGACGAAAACGGGGATGACGACGGCGAGGAGGACGAAGAGGGAAATGACGAAAGCGGAGAGGAACAGGACGACGAAGACGATGCGGAAGACGAAGAAGAGGAGGATGGTTCGGGAAATGATGACGACGAGGACGATTCGGGAAATGACGACGACGCGGACGGCGACGAGGACGTAGACGACACTGACGACGAGGATGGGGAAAGTGATTCGGGAAATGACGACGATGCGGACGACGATGAGGGTGAGGACGATTCCGATAATGGCATCGGCGACGATAACGACGGAACCGAGGTTGGAGACGATAGCGACACAGGCCTAGGAGAGGACGACGACCCCGATACCGAAGACGACGACCCCGATACCGAAGACGACGACATCGGAGATGACGATGATGACAGTGGCGAT